>CAZSKV010000141.1:0-5036 GCA_964607495.1 uncultured candidatus Brocadiaceae bacterium | reverse complement strand
GGCGACGCCGACAATGACGGCCTCGACGACCTGGCCGTGGCCGATGCCGAACAGGACCTGGTGCTCGTGTTCCCGACCAAGTTCGGTGCCGGGTTCGCGACGCCCTTCACGGTGCCCAGCGGCAACATGCCCGTGACCGTCGCAGTCGGCAAGCTCGGCAACGACACGCGCACGGCGATCGTCAGCGGCGCGCACACCGACGAGGCGATCGTGATCCAGCGGCGCGCGGTGGGCAGCAACGCGTGGGAGGAACAGCGCATCCCGCTCGAAGGGCCGCCGGCCGCGGTGGCCCTGCGCGACCTCGACGGCGACACGTTCCTCGACCTGATCGTGACGATCTACGACCGTGCGAGCGTGTCGGTGTTCCCTGGCACCGACTCCCGCAGCTTCGGCGCCGAGCTGCAGCTCGTGGCCTCGGCCCTGCCGTTCCAGTGCCTGGTCGGTGACGTGAATGGCGACAAGCGTCAGGACCTGATCGCGACCTGCACCGGCGACCGGATGAGCCTGTTCGCCGCGCGCACCGATGGCGCCCTGAACGCTGCGTACAACTACCGGACCGGGATCCGCACGCCCGAGTTCGTCGCCGCCGCCGACTTCGACGGCGATGGGGCGGACGAGGTCGCGTGCGCGGGGAGCGGCGCCGCCCAGGTGTCGATCCTCGGCCACTCGACGCTGCCCTTCGTCGGTCCTGGGCTCGGTCTGCGGATCGTGCTCAACGTCGACGTCGGCCGGCCGGTGTTCAACGTGGTCAAGGGTGATTTCAACCGCGACGGTCGCCCCGATCTCGCGGTCGCGACCGAGGGCGGGGTCAAGATCCTCGGCAACGTCTCCGGCGCTTCGGGCATGGCCTTCGCGCCGGTGCCCGCCGATCCGGGCAAGGTGATCACTCCCGGCAAGGGCCCCTTCGAGATCGCAGCCCAGGACATGAGCGGAGACGGTGCCGACGACCTGGTGATCACCGATGCGTGGGCCCAGACCGTGACCGTCGTGCGCGCGGTGCTGCCCGGCCTCTCCTACGAGACCAAACCCGAGGTGCTGCCGCTCCCCGGGCGGCCGATCGGCCTCGCGGTCGCGGACTTCACCGGCGATGGCAGCCCCGACGTCGCGATCAGCCTCGTCGATCGGGCGAGCCTGCGCCTGTTCCGCAACGACGGTTTCGGCCGCCTGGCGACGCTCTTCGACGTGCCGGTGCCTCCCGGACCCTGCTACCTGCGCACGGCCGACTTCAACGAGGACGGCCGTCTGGACCTCGTGGTCAGCAACGCCGGCGCCGACCGCCTGACCGTGCTGCTCGCGCAGGCGCAGGGCTTCGTGACGCTCGAGTTCACGGCCGGCAAGGCGCCGACCGCGCTCCTGACCGCGGACCTGAACCGCGACGGCCATGCCGACATCCTAGTGGCCTCGTTCCAGGGCGCCGACTTCCGGGTGCTGCTCGGGGACGGCAAGGGTGGTTTCCCGGCGCAGATCCCGTTCGCCGGCACCTACCGCGCGACCGGCGCGGCGCTGGCCGATCTCGACGGCGACAAGCTGCTGGACCTCGCGATCTCGTCGCTGCAGACCTGGCGCCTCTCCGCCTACCGCAACCTCAGCCGCTGAGCGGTTGGTGCAAAATGGGGGGCTGATCCCTTTGCTTCCCCGCACATGACCGTACCTGCTCCCCTGGGCGTGATCCTGGCCGCCGGCAAGGGCACGCGGATGGCGCCGTTCTCCGACCACTATCCGAAGCCGATCCTGCCGGTCGCCAATCGGCCGCTGATCGCGCACCAGCTCGAGATCCTGCGCGGGCTGGGCACGACCGACGTGCTGATCGTGATCGGCCATCTCGGCCACGAGGTGGTGCGCGCGCTCGGGGAAGGGGAGCGCTACGGCATGCGGATCCGCTACGTCGAGCAGGAGGAGATGCTCGGCATCGCCCATGCGCTGTCGCGGCTCGAACCCCACGTCGACCGGCCGTTCTTCCTCTTCCTCGGCGACATCTTCTTCGAGACCGAGAACCTCGGCTCGATGCTCGAGCGTCTGCGCAGCAGCCGCGGCGTGCACGGCGTGCTCGCGGTCAAGCGCGAGCCGGACCTCGCGGCGATCAAGCGCAACTTCATCGTGATGACCGAACCGGACGGCCGGGTCACCCGGGTCATCGAGAAGCCGCGCCACCCGCGCACCGACATCAAGGGCTGCGGCATCTATCTCTTCGATCCGGCGTTCTTCGACGCGGTGCGGCGCACCCCGCGCACGGCGATGCGCGACGAGTACGAGATCACCGACGCGATCCAGATCTTCCTCGACGACGGCTACCGCGTCGAAGCCGCCGAAGTGATCAAGAGCGACCTCAACCTCAGCTATCCGCGCGACCTGCTCGAATTGAACCTGCAGCTGCTCGACCGCAGCGGCGCCACCAAGGCGGTCGGCACCGGCTCCAGGCTGCATCCGGGGGTCACGCTGCAGCGCAGCATCGTGATGGAGGGGGCCGTGATCGAGAATCCGATCCGGCTCGCGAACTGCCTCGTGTTCCCACACACGGTCGTGCGGCACGCCCGCGACCTGACTGCGACGATCCTGACCCAGGAGAAGGAGATCCGGTGCGACGACTGAATTGCGGCGGACGCCCCGGTTCCTGGCGCAGCTTCGCCTGCGCGTGCCTGCTCCTGCCCGCTGCGCCGGCGGCACAGGACCTGGTGCTGAAGGCGGCGAATGCCGAGGTGCAGGCCCGCGCCGGGCGCATCGTCGCGCCGACGGACCCGGCGCCCGCCAGCACGCGGAAGCTCGAGCTGCCGCACGGGTTCGTCGTGCCCGGCCTGCACGACGCGCATGCGCACCTGATCGGTCTCGGTCAGGCGCTCGCGAGCGTCGACCTCGTCGGCACGTCCTCGTTCGCGGAGGTGATCGCGCGCGTGCGCGCCCGCGCGGCGCAGACGCCGAAGGGGGAGTGGGTGGTCGGCCGCGGCTGGGACCAGAACGACTGGCAACAGGCGGGGATGCCCCAGCACGCGCCGCTGAGCGAGGCCGTGCCCGACCACCCGGTCTGGCTCACGCGGGTCGACGGCCATGCGGCGCTGGCCAATGCGCTCGCGTTGCGGCTGGCCGGTCTCACGAAGGCCAGCAGGAGCCCCGAGGGCGGGGAGATCCTGCGCGATGCCGAGGGCGAACCGACCGGCGTGTTCGTCGACCGGGCCATGGCTCTCGTCGGCGCGGCCGTGCCCGATCCGACCGCGGCGCAGACCGAGCGCCACCTGCTCGCGGCCCAGGACGCCTGCCTCGCGGCCGGCCTGACCTGTGTGCACGAAGCCGGCATCACCGACGCCGATCTGGGGCTGCTCCGCCGGCTGCACGCGCAGGGGCGCTGGCGGCTGCGGGTCTACGCGATGCTCGCGCAGAGCGAGATCGCGGCCATCGAGCGGGGCCCCTGGCAGACCCCCGACCACGTGCTGATCGTGCGTGCGGTGAAGGGCTATGCCGATGGCGCACTCGGCTCCCGGGGCGCGGCGCTGTTGACCGAGTACAGCGATCGACCCGGCCACCGCGGTCTGCTGGTGACCCCCAAGGCGCAGCTGCAGAAGCTCGCGCAACTCTGTGCCGATCGCGGCTTCCAGTTCTGCGTGCACGCGATCGGCGACCGCGCGAATCGCGAGGTCCTCGACGTGATCGCGGCGACGCGCTTCCCGCACGGCAGTGCGGCCGCGCGCTTCCGCATCGAGCACGCGCAGGTCGTGCACCCTGACGACTTCGCGCGCTTCGCCGCACTGGGCGTGTTGCCGGCGATGCAGCCGACGCACCTGACGTCCGACATGCCGTGGGCGCCGCAGCGCCTGGGCAGCGAGCGCGTGGCCGGCGCCTACGCGTGGCGCACCTTCCACGGACTCGGCGTGGTGGTGCCGTTCGGTTCCGACTTCCCGGTCGAGTCCCACGATCCGCGCAAGGGCCTCTACGCGGCGGTCACCACCCGGCCGGAAGCGGGTGGGGAGGAGCTGCGGCCCGAGCAGAGGCTCAGCCGAGAGGCTGCGCTCGACGGCTTCACCCGGCATGCGGCCTACGGGGCGTTCCTCGAGCGCGAGGTGGGGGCCAAGGCGCCGGGCATGCTGCTCGACGCGACGGTCTTCGACCGCGATCTCACGACCTGCCCGCCCGCGGAGCTCCTGCAGGCGAAGGTCCTGTTGACGGTGATCGGCGGCCGGGTGGTCTACGAGGCGCCGCCGAAGTAGCCTGCCGGCCCCGATGCCCGGCACCTACGACCAGAAGCTCGCGACGCTGCAGGCGCGCCTCGCGGCGCTGCCGGGGGCCGTGGTCGCCTTCTCGGGTGGCGTCGACTCCACGATGTTGCTCCATGCCTGCCGGCAAACGCTCGGACAACGCGTGCTGGCGGTCACGGCGGACTCGGCGTCCCTCCCGCGCCACGAGCTGGCGGAGGCCGAAGCCCTGGCGCGCGAACTCGGTGCCCGGCACCTCGTCGTGCCCACGGCCGAGCTGCTGCGCGAGGGTTACCAGCGCAACGCGCCCGACCGCTGCTACTTCTGCAAGGCGGAGCTGTTCGCGACGATCGCAGCCCGGCTCGCGACCGCGGACGAGCACGAGTGGCCCGTGCTCTACGGCGCGATCGCCGACGACCTGGCCGACCATCGCCCCGGCGGCCGCGCGGCCGCGGAGCGTGGCGTGCTGGCCCCGCTCGCCGAGGCCGGCCTGACGAAGGACGAGGTGCGGCGGTACTCGCGCGACCACGGGCTGCGCACCGCGGACAAGCCTTCCTTCGCCTGCCTGTCGTCGCGCATCCCCTACGGGATCCCGGTCGACGCGCACAAGCTCGCACAGCTCGAGCGCGCCGAACAGGTGCTCCGCGACCTGGGCTATCGCCAGTTCCGGGTCCGCCACCACGAACAGGTCGCACGCATCGAATTGCTGGCCGAGGACCTGGTGCGCGCGGCCAGCACGGACCGCGTGCGGATCGTCGCGGGCATCCGCGCCGCGGGCTACCAGTACGTGGCCCTCGACCTGGTCGGTTACCGCACTGGCTCGCTGAACGAGGTGTTGTGATGCACAGAATCCTG
>CAZSKV010000140.1:0-2075 GCA_964607495.1 uncultured candidatus Brocadiaceae bacterium | reverse complement strand
GGTGCACGTAGGCGAGGATCTCGAGCAGCTGCGCGGCCAGTTCGAGCACGGCGGCCGGCGGCAGCGGCAGATCCTGGGTGAGGGGCACGCCGTCGACGTGTTCGCGCAGCAGCCAGGCTGCGCCAGCGTCGGTGCGTCCGGTCGCGAGCACGCGCGGCACCTGCGGGTGCGCGAGCGACGCGAGCAGCGAGGCCTCCTGCAGATCCGCGGCCGCGGCGCAGACCTTGAGCACCGCGAGCTCGCTGCTCCCTTGGCTGCGGACCGCAGCGGTCAGTCCCTGGCCGCCGGCGTAGGCCTGGACCAGGCGGAAGCGATCCTGCAGTGGGGGCGGGAGCTCGATGGTGGCCGCAGGCTACTGGATCTTGGCCTCGAGGCCGTTGCTGTTGGTCAGCCCGAGGATGTTGGCCACGGGGTCGACCACGTACCACTGCGAGTAGAGCGTGATGCCGACCAGGGCCGGCGCGAACGGGATCAGCACGGGCATGAACGCCGCGCCGTTCGCGTCGGTCGCCGTGCTGCCGCCGAGGCCGATGTCGTCGCAGAGCGCCTTGCAGGTCGGCATGCCGATGATCGACAGGTCGAAGGGCAGCACGAGCGCCCCGTACTGCGTCTTGCTGACACCCATCAGCAGCACCGCGATCGAGCTCTCCTTGGCGTTGGTCAGCCCGACCTGGAACACGGCATTGCTGGGCGACGGGAAGTCACGGCTGGAGATCGCGGGGATCTTGGCGTTGCTGCCCATGCAGCCGGCGCCGTAGGTCACGGGTAGCGTGGCCGCGCTGATCTGGCCGCGGATCTCGCCGCCAGGGAACTGCGAGGTATGGACGTTCACGTACCAGAGACCGGCCCGCAGATCGGCCAGCTCGGTCGCGGTCAGCGCCCGCGTGATGCCGCTGTAGATCGACGGCCCGCCGGTGATCGCGATCACGACCGGGCCATTGACTCCGGCCGCGGCGCGATGGAAGTGCGCGGCGGTCGGCGCCGTCGCGAACTTGCCGACGACCACCCGATACGCGAGCGTGCTGTTGCCCGTGTCGAGGATCATGCTCATCTGGCCGAGCGTCGTGGATCCCGTGGGGGGGACTTCCTGGGCTCCGGTCAGTGTGGCGGTGAAATGCGTGGCCTGCGCGGCGAGTGCGCCGGCAAGCAGGATGGTGGCGAAGGGCAGGAGGGAGCGGGGCATGGATCGATCCTGGGAGGAAGGGGAAGCGGGCCGCCGTGGGGCGGGAGGCACGGAGTGTAGCGTGGGTCCGGCGGACCCGGCAGGCCACCAGGTCGCGGAATTGCAACCCGCTGAGCTCGGCCTGGGTGCGCATCCTCGCTGCGAACGGGAGCAACTCGGCGTTCGGTCGGGGCGAAGGCCGCAAATCCCCTGCACGCCCCGTGTCGAGAGATCGAATGGACTGCTGGTGTGGGACTTGCGGCCCGCTACCGCTGTGGCCCAGGTAGTGGCATCGCCGCACCAAGGCAACCGCCCAGGACCAGTCCCGCGAGTCCGCCCATGACGAAGCCGCCAACTGGAGCCAGGTTCGCATCCGGTGCGAGAACCATGAAAAGAAGCGCGCCGACGAAGGCCCCGCCGCCCGCACCGAGAAGAGCACACAACGTGGCCACGGCCAGCCGATCCAGACTGGTCGCCTTGCCGCCAGCCCTGGCCGCCTTGCCGCCAGCCACTGCGATCCACGCAGTCAACATGCCGAAGACTCCCAAGACGCAGGCGATGAGGCAGTTCAGGCTGAACGTGGCTGGAAAGCGCAGGGCAATGGTCATGCGCCAGGTGATCGCGGCAAAGACTGCGAGCGACACGACACCGCACACGGTGCGGACCATGCGCTGAGCCGTCGCGCGTTTCATGGCGAGACCCATGGCAAGCGCAGTCTACAGGCCACGCGGCCCCTCCCTGCCGGCGATGGCCCCGCGTGATGGGCCCTACACCGGCGCCCGCGCCGGTTCGATGGATACTGGTCCCCTTCGCTGGGCGGGAATCCGAGCGCCCGCGCCAGGAATCCGCTCGCCCGAGGTGATCGTTCGCTGCGCCCTGGCTCCGCAGGGTTGCAGGCCGCATCCGGCCTCCC
>CAZSKV010000139.1:0-4029 GCA_964607495.1 uncultured candidatus Brocadiaceae bacterium | reverse complement strand
TCAGCGCCAGCGCGATCAGCTGGAAGAGGTTGACGTCGAAGAAGAAGAACCACTTCGCCTTCTCCGGATCCGTCGAGACCGGCACCTCGAAGAGCTTGTGCGGATTCAGGTGCTTGTACTGCGTGATGAAGAAGTCCTTGTTCTCCATCTCGAGCGTCGGCTTGGCCGGCTCCTGCCCGTGCGTCTGGGCCTCGGAGCCGCCCTGGGCCGCGAGGCCGCCCGCGAACGCGACGACGATCAGCAACAGGCGAAGGAGGCTCATGCGGGTATCGGGGCGCGGAGCTTGCCGGACGAACGCGCGCGCAGCGTCCGGCTGAGTTGCAGCACGGCAGTCAGGTGCAGACAGAGCACAGCTCCCGCGAATGTCAGGGCAAACGCCGTCAACTCGGAGAATTTCACGCCGGCGAGATGCAGCCCGAGGGTGGTGCCGGCCACGAGCACGAGCTGGACCAGGAACCCGAGCGCGATCGCGAACTGCAGGCGGAAGCCGGCCATCCGGGCTGGTTCCGGCGTCATGGCCGCGCGGGCCTCGAGCCGGAACACCAGTGCCCCGGTGACCAGGGCCGCCATCGCTGCCAGCGCCGTGTAGACCCTGGCCTGCGGCCAGATCACGGCGGCCAGCGCCCCGCAGCCGAGCGCCACGAGGACGAAGGGGACGACGACGCCCCGACGGAGTGCCGCTGCAGGGTCGGTGATCGGCGCCTGCGGCGCAGGGGTGGCAGCGGTCATCAGCGCTTGGGATCCGTGGGCGGGTTCGACGCAGCGTCCTTCCGCGCAGGGTCGTGCTTCTTGCCGAAGGGCAGCATCTCGGGCGCGAGCGTCGCCAGGAAATGGACGAAACCACCCACTCCGCCGAGCAGCGCTCCGAGCACCAGGAACAGCGGCGGCGTGCCGATCCTGCCGTCCAGCAGATGGCCACCGTAGGCGAAGAGCCCGACGCTCGCCGCCCAGGTCAGGCTGGCCGACAAGCCGCGGGTGCCGCGATCCTTGTAAGACACAACCATGCGAGAAAGAGCGACTGCAGCGGAGGGCTACGCACCCCCCGGGGAATGAGGGCGAGGAGTATAGAAACGCGGCCTGGCCGATCAACAGCGCAGGACGCAGCCCCGGGAACTTTCTGGGCTTTCGCGGCGCGCCGTTGCCTAGAGGAGCGCGCGCGCACGGGGCGCGCGCGTACGCCGCAACCTGCGAAGGAGACCCCCAAGTCGATCCCCCCCTTGTCTTGCTGCCTGCTCGCGCTCGGCGCCGCGGGCCTTGGCGCCCAGGAGCTCGTGTCGCCGCAGAGCCGGCGCGATCTCGAGGGCAGCACCTACACGACCTACCCGCTCGGCCGCTACGACGCCCGCATCCAGCAGCTGCACGCCGACCTCGGCACCGGCGCGCGCTCGCTCCTCGGCCACGCCTATCGTCGAGACGCCATCGAGCTCCGCGGCCAGGTGGCTGCGTTCCAGAGCGAGCTCGCGGTCACGCTCGCCCTCTCGCCACGCACTGCCGACACGCCCTCGGCCCGCTTCGACGAGAACCTCGGCGCGGCACCGACCGTGGTCCTGCCGCGCACCAGGCTCTCGTTCCCGGCCACGGACCGGCCGCCGCTCGCCCCGGCGCCGGCCTTCGCGCACGTGATCCCCTATGCCCTGCCCTTCGCGTATCCGCCCGGTGGCGGCGTGCTCTGCGTGGACGTCGTCGTGCACGGCAACCAGATCGGCAGCAGCAGCAACCTGAACTTCGTGCCCTACCTCGACGCGCACGAGCAGGGCGGCAACGGCACCTCGGAGCAGCCTGGCTTCCGCTATGGGCAGGGTTGTCTGGCCGCCGGGCAGACGACGCCGGTCAGCGCCGAGTTCACGCTGCTGCAACACGCCGGCGTGCTCGATCTGCTCGTGCAGGTGCAGCGCGGCTTCGCCACCCAGGCGAGCAGTACCGGAATCGTCGTGCTGCTCGCGGGCGCTGACCCGGCGAACGCCCCCTTGCCGCCATGGCCGGGCTGCACGCTCTACACGAACCTGCAGACGGCGTTCGTGCTCGGCAACACCGACGCGACCGGGGCCTTCGTGCGCACCTTCTTCGGCCTCGGTCCCCTCGTGCCCCGGCAAGTCGTCCACCTGCAGGCCGCGGTCGCGCGCGCGCCGGTCGCAGGCCTCGCTCTGAGCGAGGGCAGCCGGTTGCCGGTGCCCCCACCGTCCCCGCTCGTGCCCGAGGTCGTGCGGATCGCCAGCGGCAGCGACCGCACCGCGGCCACCGGCACGATCGCGATCCAGGTCGCCGTGGTCCGCTTCCTCGGCACCTGAAGCGGGGGCGGATACGCTCTCGCCCCCCGTGACCCACGCCCAAGAGCTCACTCCCCTGGAGATCGTCGCCCGCCTCGACGAGTACATCGTCGGCCAGACCAAGGCCAAGCGCGCGGTCGCCGTCGCGCTGCGCAACCGCTGGCGCCGCCGCCAGCTGCCTGCCGACCTGCAACGCGACGTCTACCCGAAGAACATCCTGCTGATCGGACCCACCGGCGTCGGCAAGACCGAGATCTCGCGCCGGCTCGCGGCGCTCGCCCGAGCCCCGTTCGTCAAGGTCGAAGCCAGCAAGTACAGCGAGGTCGGCTACGTCGGCCGGGACTGCGAGTCGATGGTCCGGGACCTGGCCGATGCGGCGGTCGCGCTCGTGCGCCGCGAGCACGCGGAGAGCGTGCGCGCGCGCGCGGCGCAGCACACCGAGGAGCGGATCTTCGTCGCCCTGTGCGCGGCGCGTGGCGTCCCGGTCGGCGATCCGACCCCGCAGCGCCGGCCGGCGGTGTTCTGGACTCCTGGCGCGGAGTCCACCGACGAGGCGCAGCGGCTGGCCGAACAGGACGCGCAGATGCAGGCATGGCGCACGCAGCGCGACGAGCTGCGGCAGGAACTGGAGAGCGGCAGGCTCGACGACGAGCGGATCGAAGTCGAGATCGTCGACACCAGCACGCCGACCGTGAACATCATGGGTCCGCAGGGCAACGACGCGATGGGCATCGACGCGCGGGCCCTGCAGGAACTCTGGGGCCGCGGCGGCGGCAAGCGCACGAAGGTGCGCAAGTGCAGCGTGCGCGAGGCCCGCACGCTGCTGGTCGAAGAGGAGGCCGACAAACTGCTCGACCAGGACGCGATCGTGCGCGAAGCACTCGAGCGCGCCGAGAACGACGGCATCATCTTCGTCGACGAGATCGACAAGATCGTGGGCGCCGGGGGCAGCGACGGTCGCGACGTGTCGCGCGATGGCGTGCCGCGCGTCCTGCTGCCGATCGTCGAGGGTTGCTCGGTCTACACCCGCTCCGGGCACATCGCGACCGACCACGTGCTCTTCATCGCGGCCGGAGCCTTCCACTTCCACAAGCCGAGCGAGTTGATCCCCGAACTGCAGGGCCGCTTCCCGGTCCGGGTCGCGCTGCGTCCCCTGACCGAGGCCGACTTCGTGCGCATCCTGAAGGAACCCCGCAATTCGCTGGTCCGCCAGTACGAAGCCCTCTTCGCCGCGGAGCAGGTCAGCCTGGAATTCACGCAGGACGGGATCGAACGCCTGGCATACCTCGCGTTCCGCGCCAACAAGACCACGCAGAACATCGGCGCACGGCGCCTGATGACGATCCTCGAGAAGTGCCTCGAGGATCTGTCGTTCGACGCGAGCGAGAAGCAGGGCCAGAAGATCCGGATCGACCAGGACCTCGTGAACGAGAAGCTCGGCGAGACCGCCGACGACGAGGACCTGATCCAGTACAACATCTGAACCGATGCAGCCCCCGCTGCGCCGCCTGCGCCTGGTATGGATCCCCGCGCTGCTCACGCTCGCGGTCACGGTCCTGCGCCTGGCCGGCGAACGCCTCGGCTGGCCTGCGCGCTGGTTCTCGAACGCGGCGGGCGGCGGCTCGGCGCTGGTCGGCATCGTCTGGCTGGTACCCGTGTTCGGCGCGTGGTTCGGATACCGGCTCGCGCGGGCCGGCCGCGCGCCGGCGCGGCCGGGGCGGGCCCTGGTGCTGCATCTGCTCGGTGTGGTCGTGTTCCTCGC
>CAZSKV010000138.1:0-4126 GCA_964607495.1 uncultured candidatus Brocadiaceae bacterium | reverse complement strand
GCGAGGATCCGGGGCGCAAGGGCTTCGACACCCACTCGATCCCGAAGCTCGTGGGTGGCATCGATCCGGTGTCCGGGGCTCTCGCCCGCGACCTCTATGCCGCGGCCGTGCAGAAGGTCGTGCTCGTCGACAGTGCCGAGATCGCCGAGGCCGCGAAGCTGCTGGAGAACATCTACCGCTGCGTGAACATCGCGCTCGTCAACGAACTCAAGCCGGTGCTCGCGGCCATGGGGATCGACATCTGGAAGGTGATCGATGCCGCGGCGACCAAGCCCTTCGGCTTCCAGCCCTTCTACCCCGGCCCGGGGCTCGGCGGGCACTGCATCCCGATCGACCCCTTCTACCTGACCTGGAAGGCCAAGGAATACGGGCACCACACGCGCTTCATCGAGCTGGCCGGCGAGGTCAACAACTCGATGCCGCGCTACGTGGTCGGACTCGCCGCCGCCGCCCTGAACCGTCAGGGCAGGACCGTCCAGGGCGCGCGCGTGCTCGTGATCGGCATCGCCTACAAGCCCGACATCGACGACGTGCGCGAGACCCCGGCCACCGAGATCATCCATCTGCTCTCCGATCAGGGCGCGATCGTCGACTACCACGATCCGCACGTGCCGAGCTTCCCGAGCATGCGCAAGTGGAAGTTCGAGATGGACTCGGTGCCGTTGACCGAGGCGACGGTTCGCGCCTACGACGCGGTGCTGATCGTCACGAACCACAAGGCGGTCGACTATGGGCTCCTGGCGCGCGAGGCCAGGCTGGTCGTCGACTCGCGCAACGCGCTCGCGCGCCACGACGTACGCGGCGTCTACGTCCAGGCCTGATCAGGAGCCGCTGCCGCGCAGGACCTCGCGCACGGTCTTGGCGATGATCTTCAGATCGAGGCCGAGCGACCAGCCGTCGATGTAGGCCAGGTCCAGTTCCATCCAGTGCTCGAAGCCGACCTTGTTGCGGCCCGAGACCTGCCACAGACAGGTCAGCCCGGGCCGGACGGACAAGCGCCGGCGCTGCCACCAGTCGTACTGCACGACCTCGCGGGGCAAGGGTGGTCTGGGTCCGACGAGGCTCATCTGGCCGAACAGCACGTTCAGCAGCTGCGGCAGCTCGTCGAGCGAGTAGCGGCGCAGGAACCTGCCGAGCCGCGTGATCCGCGGATCGTCCTTGATCTTGAACACCGGCCCGGACTGTTCGTTGCGGTCCAGGAGCTGGTCGCGCAGCCGTTCTGCATCCACGACCATCGAGCGGAACTTCAACAACGTGAAGGTGCGGCCGTTCAGTCCCACACGCTGCTGGCGGAAGAAGATCGGGCCACGGTCCTGCAGCTTGATCACGATGGCCAACGTCGCCATCAGCGGGGCCAGGACCAGGAGTCCGGCCGCAGCGCCGAGGAGGTCGACCAGCCGCTTGAACCCCAGCAGGCGCGTGTGCACGAAGCTGCCTTGCAGCGCGTACGCGGGGACGGCGCCGATCCAGGCGACGCTCGCCCGCTGCATCGGGATCCCCAGGAAGTCCGGGGCCAGACGGCACGAGATGCCGAGCGCCTCGCAGAAGCGCAGCACCGAGCGGACCTCGGTCATCCACACCGAGTCCGAGGGGCAGACGATGACCTCGTCGATTGCCTGGTCGCGCACGAGTTCGGGCAGCTGCGCGGTCGTGCCCAGGTTGTGCAGTCCAGGCGTCATGCGGGTGTGCTGCTCGCCGGTGAAGAGCAGGTCGCCGAGCAGCTTCACGCCGTATTCGGGGTGGCGCTGGATGTCTTCCGCGATCCGAGCGGCGGACTTGCCGCGGCCCACGAGCAGGTAGGAGCGCGTGTTCTTGCCGCGCCGGCGCAGGCTCTTGAGACCGATGCGGATCAGCAGGCGTACGCCCGCGACGCCGCCGAAGGCCGTGGCCAGGGCAGGCAGCACGTGCATGCTCCCGGGGTGGCGCAGCAGGTCGCGAGCCAAGGCGACGACGCCGGCGGTCAGGACGATCGACTGCAGCAGCAGCAGGAGCTCACCGCCGAGCGGGCTGGTGCGGCGTGAGCGGTAGAGGCTGTTCCAGGAACCGATCGCGGTCCAGGCGCCCATCGCCACGACGAGCTCGAGGATCGTGGACCAGCCGAGCGTCGGATAGCCGTCCGGCACATCGGTGTGCACGATGAGCGCGGCGCAGAGCACGCCGACATCGAGCAGGCGGATGGCGCTGGAGAAGGCTTGGCGGTGCTGAAGGAACATCAGGTGCGGCAGGACTGGTCCCGGTCGGGCAGCCGGGCACGATCCTGGTATCGGCTGCCGATACGGGTGAGGCGTACGGCATCCGGATCAGGCGGCGTGTGTGCGTTGGTATTGAACCACAGGCAGCCGCGCCGGCGAGGGGAAGATCCCCGCGAGGTAGCCGGCGCCCAGTCGCGGCGGCTTCTGGATGCGCCTCCTGCCCGTCGGCACATGTGGTCCGTGGCATCGGCACGCTGGCCACGAGGGTCGTCGGTGGGACCTCGACAGGACCCCCCGGACGCTCTAGAGCTTTGGGTACGGATCGATTCCTCCCTTGGGACAGAACCCACGCCCGAGTCGCAACGGCAGCCTGATCGCGAGAGCGACCATCACGATCGCGCTCACGCTCGACGATGCGCCTTCGGTCGCGCAGGCCCCTGGCGTTCCCTTCGCCGCCGAGCGGATGGACCAGGTGCGTGAGACCCTGGCCGCGTGTGGCGTCCGCGACTGTGTCGCCTTCGTGATCGGGAACCGCCTGGCACCCGGCGCAGCCGAGCTGCGGCGGTGGCTCGCAGCCGGCTACTCACTCGGCAATCACACGCACACCCACCAGCATGCCACGCAGCTCTCGGCAGCCGAGTTCCGCGACGATGTCCGCCGCTGCGACGAGATCCTGACCGGCGCCGGGGCGTTCCAGGACGGGAGACCGAAGTGGTTCCGGTTCCCGTTCCTCGATTGCGGGAAGGACGCCAGCCACCGCGAAGCCATGCGCGCGGCGCTGCACTCGCTCGGTTACGTGATCGTGCCGGGTGCAGTCGACCTCTACGATCATTGTTTCGACGCCGCGATGGTCACCGGCCGCGCTGCCGAAGCCGGGGCCCGCTGGGTCGATGTCGCGATCCGCAGCATCCGGCTCGGGAACCGGGTCCTGACCGCGCGTGCCGGCCACGCGCTGCCGCTCATCGCCTACATGCACTTCGGGCCGACCGTGGTTGCGAACCTGCGGCTCCTGCTCGAGCGCATGCAGCAGCTGGGCTTCGGCCAGGAGACGTTCACGGAGGCGCTGCAGGCCACCCGCGCGAGCCTGCAGGCGCCGGCGCTGGAGGCGTCCGGGCCCCTGGCGCGCAGCCTGCCTCCCTGGACCACGCTGGACGCCCTGCGGCGCCGAGGCATCCACTGGTCGGAGCGCCTGAACCTGTTCGCGCAGCGCGAGCTCGGGCCACTGTGGCCGCACCTGCGTTGACCGGGTCAGTGGGCTGAAGCCGGCGCGCTCAGTTGTTGCTGCCGTTGAAGTCGATCGCGGGACCAGCGATCTGGAACGGCAGCATCCGGCGGATGTACAGCTCGACCAGGTTGCCGATGTCCGCCACGGTCGAGGTCTGCACCCAGACGATGTCGTTCGGCAGCAATGGGAAATCGACCTCCTCCCCGTGCAGGATCTTGTCGAGGTTGACCCGGATGCTGCGCGGCTGGCGGGTCTGCGGATCGGGGCGCACGACGAAGATGTCGCTGTCCTTCGCGGTGATCAGATAACCGCCGGCGGCCGACACCGCGCGCGCGACCGAGAGATGGGCATGCCAGGGCACCGGACCCGCCGTGCGCACCTCGCCGGCCACGTAGACCGACTTCACGTTGGGTTGGGTGAGGTTCACCGAGATCTCCGCCGACGGCATGATCTGCGAGTAGGCCTCCTCGCAGGCCTTGCGAAACTCGCTGACGCGGCGACCCACGGCCCGGACCGGTTGCGGAATGCGCATCAGGGTCACCGTCCCCTCGGGACTGACCACGACCTGTTGCGTGAGCTCGGGCAGCTGGAACGCGGAAATCGTCAGGGCATCGCCAGGGACCAGGATGTGGTCCTGGTTCATGAACCCCTCCCACTCCGAGAACATCTTTCCCGAGTCGATCGGGGGTGCCGTCGTGCAGGCAGGGAG
>CAZSKV010000137.1:0-2536 GCA_964607495.1 uncultured candidatus Brocadiaceae bacterium | reverse complement strand
TCCCGAAGGCCTGATCTACGGCATCCTCAAGCTGCAGGAGAAGATCCTGGCCTCCAAGCCCGAGCTGGGACCCTTTCCGGCCAAGCGCAAGAAGGGAGCGGCCTGATGGCGCTGACCCAGGAGCGCGTGGAGCAGAAGCTGCGCGAGCGCTTCCCCGACGTGAGCCTCGAACGCCAGACCGCGCCCGCGATGCGCGATTGGACGCTGCTCGTGCCGGCGGAGTCGCTCGTCGAGATCTGCACTTTCCTCCGCGACGACCCCGAGCTCGACTTCGCGATGCTGCCGTGGATGGGCGGCGTCGACCGCCTGCCGCAGGTGCCGCGCTTCGAGTGCGTGTACAACCTGCTCTCGCTGGCGCACTCGCTGCGCTTCACGCTCAAGGTGCGCGTGGGCGAGGAGAACCCGCGGGTGCCGAGCGTGGTCGGCGTGTGGCCGACGGCGAACTGGCACGAGCGCGAGACCTACGACTTCTACGGGATCGAGTTCACCGGCCATCCCGACCTGCGCCGCATCCTGCTGCCCGAGGACTGGGTGGGCTGGCCGCTGCGCAAGGATTCGCCCCTCGGCTACGAGGAAGTGGCGTTCACGCACAACACCCCGAACCGCGAGAAGCCCAGCCCGGCCCTGAAGAAGCTCGCGCCGAAGAAGGTCAAGTACCGTGCGCAATGAGACCATGACGCTGAACATGGGGCCTCAGCACCCGTCGACGCACGGCGTGCTCCGGGTCGCGCTGGAACTGGACGGCGAGACCATCGTGAAGGCCCAGCCGATCATCGGCTACCTGCACACGGGCATGGAGAAGCAGGCCGAGTACAAGACGTACACGCAGTCCATCCCGCAGACCGACCGGATGGACTACATCTCGCCGCTCTCCAACAACCTCGCCTTCTGCCTCGCCGCCGAGAAACTGCTCGGCATCGAGCCGCCCGCGCGCGTGCAGGCCATCCGCGTGCTGCTCTGCGAGCTGACCCGCATCAGCTCGCACTGCGTGTGGATCGGCACGCACGCGATCGACATCGGCGCGCTGACGGTGTTCTGGTACGCGTGGCGCGAACGCGAGGAAGTGCTCTCGATCTACGACCACGTCGCCGGTGCGCGCATGACCTCGTCGTACTTCCGGGTCGGCGGCCTGTCCATGGACATCCCCGACGGCCTGCTCGACCGCTGCCAGAAGTTCGTCGACGCGATGCCCGCGCACATCGACGAGTACGAGCAGCTGCTGACCAAGAACCCGATCTGGACCGCGCGCACGCAGGACGTGGCGCTGCTGTCCGCCAAGGACGCGGTGGCCTGGGGCGTGACCGGCCCGGCGCTGCGCGGCTCGGGCGTGAAGTACGACCTGCGCAAGAACGAGCCGTACTCGGGCTACGAGACCTACGACTTCGAGGTCCCGGTGGGCCGCGGCAAGGGCGACGCGTACGACCGCTACCTGGTCCGGCTGGCCGAGATGCGCGAGTCGGTGAAGATCGCGCACCAGGCGATCCGCCGCATCCGCGAGCTGGGCGAGAAGGGACCGTACCGCGTGCGGGACTTCAAGTACGTGCTGCCGCCGAAGGAAGAGGTCAAGACCTCCATGGAGGCCCTGATCCACCACTTCAAGATCGTGGCGCACGGCTTCTTCCCGCCGGTGGGCGAGGCCTACTCGTTCGTCGAAGCGCCCAAGGGCGAACTCGGTTTCTACCTCGTGAGCGACGGGTCGCCGCGCCCGTGGCGCATGAAGGTGCGCAGTCCTTCCTTCATCAACCTGCAGGCGCTGCCGCTCATGGTCGAGGGCCGCCTGATCGCCGACGTCATCACCGCGATCGGCAGCATCGACATCGTGCTCGGAGAGGTGGACCGATGACGCACGCGCCCGTGATGCCCGTCGAGGCGCCGGCCACGCTCGAGTGGCCCGAGAACGTGAAGGCGGAGGTGGCCGAAGCCGTTTCGCACTACCCGGTGAAGCGTTCGGCCGTGCTGCCGCTGCTGTGGATCGCGCAGCGCACGTGGGGCTGGGTGCCGCCGGCGGCGCTGCGGCTGGTGGCGCGCACCCTGGAGTTGAACGAGCCCGAGGTGTTCGGCGTCGCGACCTTCTACACGATGTTCAACCTGCAGCCGGTGGGCCGTCATCACCTGCAGGTGTGCATGACGCTGTCGTGCTCGCTCATGGGGGCGGACCGGCTCTTCCGCCACCTCGAGACCAAGCTCGGCATCGGCCACGGCGAGACCACGCCCGACGGGCGCTTCACGCTGCGCCGCGTCGAATGCCTCGCCGCCTGCGGCGGCGGGCCCTGCATGCAGGTCGGCCTCGACTACCACGAGAACCTCGACGAAGCGAAGGTCGACGCGCTGCTGGAGAAGCTCAAGTGAGCAACGGACCGCTGCTGTTCAAGGACATCGACACCCCCGGGCTGACGGGGATCGAGACGTACCGCAAGCTCGGCGGCTACGAGGCCCTCGCCGCGGTGCTGGGCAAGAAGACGCCCGACGAGTGCATCGAGATCGTGAAGGCCTCGGGCCTGCGCGGTCGTGGCGGCGCCGGCTTCCCGACGGGCAT
>CAZSKV010000136.1:0-6493 GCA_964607495.1 uncultured candidatus Brocadiaceae bacterium | reverse complement strand
AAGCCCCCGTCCTTCTCGCGGACCTGCTTGGCGATGGCCTTGGCCAGCGCCACGTCCTGGGTCTCGAGGTTCACGTTGAAGGCGATCAGGAAGTTGCGGGCCCCGACCGCCACGGCCCCGGCGCTGGGGTGCAGGCGCGCCGGCCCGCAGTCCGGCGCGTAGAGCGGATCCTCGCCGACCAGCTGCAGCAGGCCCTCGAACTCCTTGTTGCGGAAGTTGCCGAGTACGCGCCGTTCCTCGCGCGTGCATGCCGCGGCGTAGAAGAACACCGGCAACCCGAGCTCGGCGCCGATCCTCGCGCCCACCGCCCTGGCAGTGCGCACCGCGAGCGCCATGTCGGCGGAACCCAGTGGCACGAACGGGCACACGTCCATCGCCCCCATCCGCTTGTGCTCGCCCTTGTGCGTGCGCAGGTCGATCTCGGCGACCGCCGCGGCCGCTCCGGCGAAGGCCGCGGCGGCCATCGCCTCGGGCGCACCGGCCAGGGTCACGACCGCGCGGTGGTGCGAGGCATCGAGTTCCTTGCCCAGCAGGGCCGCGCCGTGCACCGCGGTCATCGCCGCGACGATGCGGTCGAGCTTCTGCCGATCTCGGCCTTCGGAGAAATTGGGGACGAACTCGAGCAGGGGTCGCATCGTGGCCTCGGGTCGGGATTGGGGTTTCTTAGCCGGGCGCCGCCGCGAATCCACGCTCTGCCGACAGCGAGACCCCGAACTAGGCGCGCTCCGCGGTGTTGACCCAGACCGTCTCGCCGTCCATCACGGTCATCACCACCGGGTTGCCGCCGTAGGCATAGCCCAACGCCCGGTAGCTCGGCAGCTCGAGCACCGCGAGATCGCAGCGCTTGCCCGGGTGCAACGTGCCGACGTCCCCGTCCAGGTGCAGCGACGCGGCCGCATTCTGCGTCGCGGCCCACAGGCACTCCTCGGGCCGCATCTTCAGGTTCACGCAGGCCAGGGTCAGGATCGCCGGCAGCGACTGCGTGTAGCAGGTCCCGGGATTGAAGTCGGTCGCGAGCGCGACCGCGGCCCCCTTGTCGAGCAGCGACCGGGCCGGCGCGTGCCCGGGCTTGCCGAGCAGGAAGCTGGTTCCGGGCAGCATCACCGCGGTCGTCGGCGAGCGCGCGAGGCGGTCCTGGTCGTCGAGCGAGATCCGTTGCAGGTGGTCGGCGGAGTCGGCGCCGAGGTCGACCGCGAGCCCGGCCCCACCCATCGGCTCGATCTCGTCGGCATGCACGCGCAGCCGCAGCCCTTCGGCGCGCGCGGCCGAGAGGATGCGCAGGCTCTGCGTGCGGTCGAACACCTTCGGCTCGGCGAACACGTCGCAGGAGTCGACGCGGCCCTTCACGCGCGGCAGCATCTCCTCGATCAGCAGCCGCACATAGGCCTCGCGGTCCTCGCGGAACTCGGGCGGGAACTCGTGCGCGCCGAGGAACGTGCTCGAGATGCGCAGGGGATGCTCCTTCCGTGCGGCGTCGAGGGCATCGAGGCTCTTCTCTTCGGCTGCGGTCGAGAGCCCGTAGCCGGTCTTGGCCTCGATCGTGGTCGTGCCGTGCTGCAGGAAACCGTCGAGGTGATCGCGGGTCGCCGCCGTGAGCTCGGAGAGGCTGGCCGCGCGCAGTGCGCGCACGGTCTTCAGGATCCCGCCCCCCTGCTGCGCGATCGCGAGGTAGTCGGCTCCCGCATGGCGCTGGTGGAACTCGTCCTCGCGCGTGCCGACGAACACCGGGTGCGTGTGGCAGTCGACGAACCCGGGGACGACTACATAGCTGTCGAGGTCCGTGGTCGCGTGCGCCGTGAATCGCCGCATCACCTCGTCGGTGGTGCCCGACGCCACGATCCGGCCCTGCCGCACCGCCAACGCCCCATCGCGCACGAGCCCGATCTCGCCGAGGTCCTTCCCACGTCGCGCCCCGCGCGGCGCGCCGACCGCCAGGGTCACGAGCTCCTTGCAGTGCAGGTAGATGTGGTCGACGAGCTCCTTGGTCATGCCGAGAGGAGCTTAGCAGTGGCCTCCATCCGCTCGGCGATCCTCTTGCGGGCCCGGAACACGACCATCTTGAGCGCCTCGGGCCGGATCGCCAGCCCGCCGGCCAGCTCGGCGTAGCGCTTGCCCTGCACTTCGACCATCCAGAGCACGAAGCGCTCGCGCTCGGAGAGCGTCTGGTAGGCCGCGAGGTACTGCACCAGCAGGATCGCGACCGCGCGGCCCTGGGCGGCCTCCGACTCGTGCCGGATCGCATCGCAAATCGGCTCTTCGCTGCCCAGGTCGGGCTCCTGCTCGAGCAGGTCGGTCGGCTGCAGACGCAACTGCTGCATGCGCTGGCGCAGGTGCCGCCGCAGCGCGTTGTCGACGATCATCGACGACCAGGCGCGGAAGGCCCCGCTGCGGCGCGCATCGAAGCGATCGGGGTAGCGGTAGATGTTGATCAGTGCGTCCTGCACCAGTTCCTCCGGATCGACGCGCTGGCTCAGGAAGCGCGAGCGCAGGCGCACGCGCTGCAGCAGCTGGTCGTGCGTGAGGTGCGCGAGCTGATCGAAGACCTCGGGCGACCCGGTGCGCCGGAACAGGTCCATGAGTCGCGTCGCCAGCAGATCCTGCGCACCTTCGACCGTGAGGGAGCGCAGTTCGGGCGGGGTTTCGCCGTGGGCGGCCAGGGTGGCGAGGGCCGCTTGCTGCGCCTCGTCGCGAGAATGCGGGCTGCGACGCAGCAGGCGGCAAGTCTCGATCGTCGACATCGCGGTCATGCCGGGCCCCAAGCGAATACCGGGCCACGCACTCGGCCGATGCGAGCGAGTGGATCGGGGGAGCGTGCAACATCCACGGTCTCAGAGTGTTACAGCCGCGCCTCGATCGCCGGCGCGCGGCTGTCCAAGGCTGCGACACCGCGCGTTGTGGCAAAGCGAACATGCGCTTGAGCGGTTTGTCCCAGATGCCGATCTGCTGACCAGTGAACCAGCCGGGGAACGCAACGACGGGAGATGCCTGGGCCCAGGTGTCGAATGGAGGGATCGCCCTCCCCTCGATCCTGGCCCTCGCGCCACTGCGTCCACGGGCGCGGCAGCTGCTGCGCGAAGCCGGTTCCAAACAATCGGTTGCGCGCGCGGTCCTCGGTCTCGATCCGCTGACCACGTTGCGTTGCCTCCGGGTTGCGCATGCGCCGCTGCAAGCCCCGAGCGGTTCCGCCACGACCATCGCCAGGCTGGTGGACATCCTCGGCCCGACCTTGGTGCAGCGCGCCTTCGACGTACCGGTGACCGCGCACAAGGACAGCGAGTACATCCTGCGCGCCTGGCGCCATGCGGTCGCGACCGCGATCGCCGCGCGCTCCCTGGCCACGGCGCGCGGGGTCTTCGAGCCCGGGGAAGCGCATCTGCTCGGACTGCTGCACGATCTGCGGCTGTGGCACAAGCTGCTGACCGGGATGCCGCACCGTCCAGGCAGCGCCGAGACCGCCGAGTTCGCGCAGCACTGGAACCTGCCGAGCCGGCTGCTCGAACTCTCGTTCGGCGCCGCGGGTCAGACGCTGATTCGCGCGGCCCGGGCGTTGGCCGAGGCAGCCGGCTGCTGGGCGCGCCGCGACGGCCCGAGCCGGGTGCTGGCGTCGTTCCTGCCGGATCTCGGCGCGGCAGTGCTCGGCAACCTCAAAGAAGAGATCGAGCTCACGCTCGCCCCGCTGCGCACGGGGGATGACGCATCGACCGCTCCCGAGGAGGCGCTCTTCGGTCACCGCCAGGACGGCGAGGTCGGCGAGATCTCGCTGGCACTGATGGAGGGCAAGGACGCCACGACCTACGGCGGCATCCGGGCGATGGCGACCGCGGCCGTGCAGCGCTACCTGGGATTCGACCGGGTCTACCTGTTCACGTTCGCCCAGGCCGAAGGCATGCTGTGGCTGCGGACCAAGATGGACCTGCTGCGCGGCACCGGTCTGCGCACGTGGATCCGGGTCGTCGACCCCGAACTCAAGGCGCTGCGCGAGGCGCTCGAAGGCACCCCCCGCCTGCTGTCCAAGCGGACGACCCCCTGTGCGACCGGCCTGCTGCAGCATCTCGGCTCGGACGAGGTGCTGGTCGTGGCCCTGAATCGCGAGTTCTCGACGCCGTCGCTGCTGGTCATGGACCGCGCGCTCTCCGGCCGCAAGATCACCAGCGAGGACAACCTGATCTCCGCGCGCACGCTGGCGATGACCGCCTCGCTGGTGGCCGAGAACCTGCTCCTGCGCCGGCGCCGTGAGCGTGCGCAGCGCTTCGCGCTGACCGATCCGCTGACGCGCCTCTACAACCGCGTGGTCGGCATCGCCAACCTGCAGCAGGAGATCTCGCGGGCGCGCCGCCACCAACAGCCGTTGTCGGTGCTGATGATCGACATCGACAACTTCAAGCGCCTGAACGACCAGAACGGCCACGTGGTCGGCGACATGGCCCTGCGCCGCACGGCCGAGGTCCTGCGCCGCACGCTGCGCAAGGGCGACATCATCTGCCGCTACGGCGGTGAGGAGTTCCTGGCCGTCCTGCCCGCCACCTCGGTCGAGGAGGCTTCGATCATCGCCACCCGTCTGTTCACGGCAGTCGAGGAGCAGGGCGACGAGTTGTGCCTGCCGCTGACGATCTCGATCGGCCTCGCCGCGCTGCGCCCGGAGGACACGGATACCGAGGTCGTGCTGACGCGGGCGGACCACGCGCTCTACGCCAGCAAGTCGATGGGGCGCAACCGCTTCTCCGTCGAAACCTGAGGCTGCTGGCCACCTCTCGTGGTTACCGGAACCCTGGCCGGGGCCATCCGCACCCGTGTACAGGGCCACGACTCTTGCTCTCGCCGGACTCGTGCTCGCGGCGGGCGCACTTGCGCAGGCCAGGGTCTGGGTCGTCGACGTCGCGAACGGCGCCGGCACCGACTTCACGGACATTGCGCCGGCGGTCGCGGCGGCGAACGACGGGGACCTGATCCGGATCCGTGCGGGCGTCTACACCCCCTTCGGCGTGAGCAAGACCCTGCGCTGCGTCGGCGGGCCGAATGTCACCGTCCGCACGACCAACGCTTCGCAGCCGGCGATCTCGATCGGCGGCTTGGGCGCCGGCAAGTCGCTCTCGATGCGCGGACTCCTCGCGTTGCGCCAGGGCCCGGCCGCGCCGCAGACGCTGCGCGTGGTCGGCAACCTGGGCGTCGTCTTCCTCGAGGACGTGACCGCCACGAACGCCACCGGTCCGGCGCTCGCGTTCCTCGCCGCGAACAACGCTGTGATCGTGCACGGCTTCGGCATGCGCGCCGGCGTCCGGCCCGACATGCTGCTCGTCTTCCGTTGCAGCTTCGTCAGCATCCAGCGCTCGAACCTCGTGGGCAGTGCTGCGCTCGCGCCGAATGACTTCGCCTCGGCCGCGCTCGACGCCACGGACAGCAGCGTCGAGGTCGTCGATTCGCTGCTGCGCGGCGGGGACGGCGATTCGGTCACGACCAACCCGCCGCCGCTCTGCGGGCCGTCGCCTGCGATCCTCGCCGCGAACTGCACACTGCGGATCCTGGGTACGGCCGCCCACCCGCTGCGCGCGGGCAGCGGCCCGCTCGCGCTCTTTCCGGTTCCGGTGCCGGCAGTCCGTGGCGGCCTCGTCGAAGTCGATCCGGCGATCCCGTACGTGACCCATGCCGGCGCACCACCCTTCGCTGCGACGCAGAAGGTCACGATCTGGCCACTCGCCGCTCGCACCCGCCGCGGCTCCCCTCGGGGGGACGTTCTCGCTCACCTTGCGTTCACCACCCCAGGATCCGTTCGCGGTCGCGCTCAGCGAACCAAGGCCTGCGCTCACCGCGCTCGGGATCAGCTTCCGCGATCCGGCGACGCTGGTGCCGATCGCGGCCGGCACCCAGGGTGCGGGCGGCATCACGCTCTTGCGTCTGCAGGTCCCGCTCGACCCGGTCCTGCGCGGGCTGGTCGTGGCGGCGCAGGCCGGCAACGCCTATCTGGCCACGAACCGGGTCGGCCTGACGAACGTCACGCTCACGACGATCGACGGTTGATCCCCTGGTTGCGGCCGGCGCAGGGGATCGGCACCGGGTGGGTGCAGGCTGGCCAGCATCGCCGCCAGCCGGCACCATGCACCCCGTGTCCGCCCGCCCCGCGCAACCGCAGATCTCCGACATCTGCCTCGACGTCGGCGGCTTCGCGCTCGGCATCGGCCTCGCCCTGCTGCTGGGCTGGAACACCAGCGACCTGGTCTGGGGTCTGTGGTTGTCGAGCCTCGTGATCGGCTACGCCGCGATCGTGGCAGGGATCGCCCGAGCGGACTCCGGCGCTGGCGGCTTCGCCACGTTGGGTGCGAAGCTGGCCCTGGTCGCGTTCTTCAGCGTGCACTTCGGGCTCTTCCATCTCGTGCACTCGGTGTTCCTGAACCTCTTCTTCCCGCTGGCAGGCGACGGCGGCCACAAGGGGTTCCTCGTCGACTATCGCGACGTCTTTGCGAGCTACTGGCCCTGGTTGCCGGCGGCGGCCATCGCC
>CAZSKV010000135.1:0-6973 GCA_964607495.1 uncultured candidatus Brocadiaceae bacterium | reverse complement strand
CGACTACGCCCCCGAGCGCGCGGCGGCGGCGACCGAGCTGGCCGGCGTCTGCAGCGTCGAACCGCTGCGCTGGCGCGAGAGCGCGGCCGCGGCACCCGCCGCGCTCGGCGGCCTGCCTTTCGACCTCTTGGTGCTCGACGTGGACGGGGTGCTGACCGACGGCACGAAGACCTACGGCCAGGACGGGCAGGTGCTGAGCAAGGCGTTCTGCGACCAGGACTTCACGGCGATCAAGCGTTTCCGGGCGGCGGGCGTCGAGGTCTGTCTGCTCTCGGGGGACCGCGCGGTCAACGAAGCGATCGCGCACACGCGGCAGCTCGACTTCCACTTCGCGCGCGACGCGCAGGGCAACATCGACAAGAAGCGCTTCCTCGCGCAGCTCGCGGTCCGCTACGACGTCGCGCCGGCGCGGATCGCCTACGTCGGCGACGACTACTACGACCTGACGATCCTCGAGGCCGCGCGCTGGAGCTACTGCCCGAGCAACGCGATCGCCTGTGTGCGGGACGTCGTGACCGGGGTCCTCGACCGGCCGGGCGGCCATGGCGTCGTCGCCGCGCTCTACGACCTGTGGCGCGACGCGATCCCGCACGCGTTCCCGACCGACTCCTGGCAGGTCAACACGCGATGAACTTCGACCTGAACCTGGTCGGCAACCTGGTCCTCGACCGGATCTGCGAGCTGGAGACGCCACTGCGCGGCAATGCTTCGAACGGCTGCGCGGCGATGCACGAGAACACCGGCGGGATCGGCAACCTGGTGCGCGCGCTCGCCGGCCGCGGCCTGAACTTGCACGTCGACGCCTGGGTCGGCCAGGACATGGCCGGGGCCTTCGTGCAGCAGGCGCTCGAGGAGATGCCGGGCGTGACGACCTCGGTCAAGGCCCTCGAAGAGCACGCGACCTCGGCCGCGGTGATCGTCGTCGACCGCGCGCGCGCCGAGCGTACGAGCCTCGTGCGCTGGGGAGCCTGCCGTGCGATCGACGCGTTCACGCCGGTCACCAGCCGCTGGACCCATGTCAGCTACCTCGACACCCTCGACGGGCTGACCCCCGAGGCGCTCGAAGGGCTCCGCGGGCGCACCGACACGCTCTCGGTCGACCTCTGCCGCAGCGACCACACGCCGGCCGAGAAGCAGCGGCTCCTGCGCCGCCTCGCGCTCGTCGACCACGCGATCGTCGCCGACGTCGAGGCCGAGAGCCTGACCGGCGCGCGCGGGGCCGAGGCAGCCCGCGCGCTGGGTGCGGTCGTCGGCCGGTCGGCGATCGTGCACGCGCCCGCTGGCAGCTTCGCCTCCGACGGCCGGCAGCTCGTCGCCTTCAGCGCGGCGACGCCGCTGACCGGGCTCAATCCGCTCGGCGCCGGCGACCGCTTCTGCGCGGCGCTGATCGCGCAGCTGCTCGCGAGCGGCGGACGCCTGCCCGCGCCCGAGCATCTCGCCCACTGCCACGCCGAGACCACCGCGTTCCTGAAGAGCCGCACGTGAAGCCCTACCACCTCGTGGTGCCGCTCGCCGGCCGCGGCCAGCGGATGATCGACGGCGGCTACCCCTTCCCGAAGCCGATGCTGCTGGCCGGGCACCAGACGATCCTCGACTGGTCGATGCAGTCGGTGGAGACCAGCGAGTGCGAGCTGACCTTCGTGGTGCGGCGCGACCACGTCTGCCACTTCGCGATCGACGCACTGCTGCGGCGCCGCTACGGCGACGACGTCGGGCTCGTGGTCAGCGACGGCGACACCGGCGGCTCGGTCGCGAGCGTCTGCCTGGCCGCGGCGCGGATCGGCGACGAGCGGCCGCTGGTCGTGTTCTGCCCCGACGTGACCTTCACCCCGCGCTACGTGCCGCGGCCGGAGCACTTCGAGGAGGCCGGGTTCCTGTTGACCTTCAAGGCCAACTCGCCCAACTACAGCTACGTGCTGCACGACGCACAGGGCTACGTCGAGCGCACCGCCGAGAAGCTCGTGATCAGCGACAATGCCTCGGTCGGGATCTACGGGTTCCGCTCGGGCCGGTACTTCCTCGAGCTCGCGGCCGCGGCGATGCGCAAGCCACCGGCCTACGGCAAGGAGTACTACGTCTGCCCGCTCTACAACGAGGCGATCGCCGCCGGCGGCCGCGTCGTGAGCGAGGGCGTCGACAAGCTCTACGTGATGGGCACGCCCGAGGAACTGGGCTGCTTCGAGAGCGTGATCTGGCCCTACCTCGTGCCGCGCCGTTTCGTGCTCTGCAGCGACCACTCGGGCTACGAGACCAAGGAGCAGGCAAAGCGCGTGCTCGAAGCCAGGCAGGTGCCCGTGCTCGACGTCGGCTGCTGGTCGCCGCGCGACTGCGACTACGGCGACTACGTCGCCGAGGCGGTCCTCGCCGCGCGCAAGCACCCGGGCACGTTCGTGCTCGGCTTCTGCCGCTCCGGTCAGGGCGTGAACATCGCGGCCAACAAGCACCCCGGCGTGCGCGCGGCGCTGGTCGCCGACGAGCAGTACGCCGAGCTCGCGATCCGGCACAACGCCGCGAACTTCTTCTCGATTCCGGCTGGCAGGATGCCCGCGGACCGGCTTGCGCGGGTGCTCGCGATCCTGCAGACCGAGACCTTCGACGGCGGCCGGCACCAGAACCGGCTGATGAAGATCCAGGGAGCCCCAGTCCATGCGACGCCACCACATCCGGACGATGCAAAACGGTTGGTTCATCGGCCACTTCCAGCCCTCCGCCCTGACGACCGAGAGCTTCGAGGTGGCGCACCACACGCTGCGCAAGGGCTACCGCGGGCCGCCGCACTTCCACGCCAGGGCCACTGAGCTGAACTACGTCGTGCAGGGCCACCTGCGCGCGAACGGCGAGGAGCTCACGGCCGGCGACATCTTCGTCTACGAGCCCGGCGAGGTCTGCGACGTCGAGATCCTGGCAGACACCGACCTGATCGTCGTGAAGACGCCCTCGGTGCCGGCCGACAAGCACCTGGTCGGCTGATGCAGCTCGTGCTCCAGGGCCCGCTGCGCGCCGAGAGCGAGGCGATCGTCGCGCACTATCTGCAATGGGAGGCCGTCGAGCGGATCATCATGTCCTGCTGGACCACCTGCCGCGAGCTGGCACTGGGAGATGCGCGCGTCGTGGTCCTGCGCAACGAGCCCGTCGCGTTCGCCGGGACCAACAACGTGAACCGGCAGATCGTGAGCTCGCGCAACGGCCTCGCGCTCGTGACCTCGGGCTACTGCGCGAAGCTGCGGATCGACCAGCAGATCGCACTCGCGAGCCTGCGTCGGATGGACGACTACTTCTGGCGACACGCCGGCGCGCAGCCGCCGGTGTTCGTGGTCGGCAACTACACGCGCTTCCCGTTCCATCCGCGCGACCACGTGTTCTGGGGGCGGACGGCGGATCTGCGCCGCCTCTTCGACCTGCCGCTATGCCCCGACGCCGGCGCGACCGAGCCCGACTTCACGCGCGTGCTGCGCCCCGAGGCGTGGATCGGCGCCCACTACGGCGCCCGCTTCGACCGCCGGGTCGCGGCGTTCCTGCAGCAACCGCGCCTCTACCTGACCGACGGCGCGCCTCGCCTCGCGGAGGCGCTCGCGGTGCACGACGAAGTGCGCGAAACGCTGTTCCGCACCTTCCCGCGCATCGACATGCGCTGGCCGAAGTACGGCCTCGAGCAGTACCACTACGAGGTCGGCGCGCAGTTCTCCGAGTACCAGGCGGCCGCCTGGTGAGCCTGGTGCGCGCGCTCAGCCCTTGATCACCCCGAGCGGTCGCAACCGGGCGACCTTGGTCGACAACCCGGCGCGGTGCACGACCTCGACCACGAGGTCGACGTCCTTGTAGGCGGCCGGCTGCTCCTCGGCGAGGCCGGCGCGGCTCCTGCTGCGCGCGACGATCCCCTGCGCATGGAGTTCCTGGTCGATGTGCCGGCCCTGCGCGCTCTTTGCCGCGGCCGTGCGCGAGAGCACGCGGCCGGCGCCGTGGCAGGTGGTGCCGAAGGTGCGCTCGAGCGAGCGCGGGCCGCCGGCCAGCAGCCAGCTCGCGCGGCCCATGTCGCCCGGGATGATCACCGGCTGGCCGACGCCGCGGTAGCGCGCCGGCAGCTCCACGTGACCGGAGGGGAACGCGCGCGTCGCGCCCTTGCGGTGCACGCAGACCTGCCGCGACCTGCCGTCGACGACGTGCTGCTCGATGCGCGCGAGGTTGTGGGCGACGTCGTAGACGAGCTCGAGGCCGAGCTCCTCCCACGGCCGGCCGAAGATCCGCGCGAACACCTCGCGCGTCTGCACGCTGAGCAGCTGGCGGTTGCAGAATGCGAAGTTCGCCGCGGCGCGCATCGCCCCGAGGTAGTGCTCGCCTTCCGGGCTGTGGACCGGGGCGCAGGCGAGCTGGCGGTCGGGGAGCTGAATGCCATGGCGCTCGGGCACGCCGCGCAGCGCCCGCAGCGCGTCGTCGCAGACCTGGTAGCCGAGGCCGCGCGACCCGGAGTGGATAAGCACCGTGACCTGGCCCGCGGCGATCCCCATGACCGCGGCCTTGTGCGCGTCCTCGATGCGGTCCACGACCTGGACTTCGAGGAAGTGGTTGCCGGCGCCGATCGTGCCGCACTGGTCGAGGCCGCGCTCGATCGCGCGTTCCGAGAGCAGGTCGGGCCGCGCACCGTCGATCCGGCCGTTCCCCTCGCAGCACTCGACGTCGGTCGCGGTCGCGAGGCCGCGGTTGCGCAGGAACCCGACGCCCTCGGCGCAGATCCGCTGCGTCTGCTCGGTGTCGAAGTGGAAGGGCCCGCTCTCGCCGACGCCGGCCGGCACCGAACGCTGCAGCTCGTTCACGAGCTGGGTCAGCCGCGGCCGCACGTCGGTTTCGGTCAGCGTCGTGCGCAGCAGCCTGACCCCGCAGTTGATGTCGTAGCCGACGCCACCGGGCGAGATCACGCCACCCGCGGCGGGATCGGTCGCGCACACGCCGCCGATGCAGAAGCCGTAGCCCCAGTGGATGTCGGGCATCGCCAGGCTCGCGCCGACGATGCCCGGAAGGCAGGCGACGTTCGCGACCTGCTGCAGGGCCTGGTCGCCGCGCACGAGCTCGATCAGCACGTCGTCGGCGAACACGATGCCGTCGACGCGCATGCGCGGGTCCGCGGTCGCCGGGATCCGCCAGGAGACGTCGTCGATCCGTTCGAGCGGGAGCATCAGATGTCGAGCACGAGCGTGGTCTCGCGGCCGGAGGGGGTCACGCGCACCGCGAGCTCATGGTAGGTGATCGCCTTGACTTCGTGCACGAGGCGGTGGCGCGCCGGGTCGACCGGCTCGCCGTACAGCGTCGCGCGCAGGCCTTCCGGCCGCGCTTCGAGCGTGCAGCGGGCGACCAGCTGGTGGCGCACCGCGAAGCGGTAGAGCACCTCGTCGAGCAGGTCCACGAGCAGATAGGCCTCGTCGCGGCCCTGGATCTCGACCGTTTCCTGCGCGCGTTCCCCGACCGTCTCGGGGTTCTCGACCAGCACCGCCAGCAGGCCGCGCACGGCATCGGCGCAGAGACCCGGGAAGTCGGCCGCCGTGACGTGCAGCGCGAGATCGGCCGTGTGTTCGCGGATCTCGAACATCGGCGGCGGCTCAGAAGCGCAGCTCGCCGTCCCCGAGATGGACCGCGCAGCCGCCGACGCGCACGCGGCTGATCTTGTGCCGTTCGGTGTCCACCAGCGCCTGCACCTGCCCGGGGCGGCCGACCTCGATGCCCTGCTCGATCCGCACCTCGGCAGTCGGCGCGGCCAGCATCACTTCCTGGAACACGAGATAGCTCGCGAGGCAGCCGGCTGCCGAGCCGGTGACCGGGTCCTCGCCCGGGGTGACGGTGCCGAACCAGACATGGCGCGCATGCACGGCGCAGGTCGGATCGAGGGTCTCCTGCGTGAAGGCATAGAAGAGCTCGGTGCCGCACCGCTCGGCGATCTGCCGGCAGTAGCTAGGATGCGGCGCGAGCGCGCGCATCGCCGCGAGATCGAGGATCGGGATCACGAGCCACGGCACACCGGTGTCGACGACGCGCGCCGGCAGTTCCCCGGGACCGAGCCGGTCGGGATCGAGGCCCAGGGCCTCGGCCAGGAACTCGCGGTCCTTGAGCTCTGGCGCGAACGCGGGCGTGCGTTGCGTCATCACCACCGAGCGCACCTGGTCCTCCTCGACCAGGATCTCGACCGGCAGCACGCCAGCGCCGAGCTGGCAGTGCACGGTGTTCGCACCGTGCCTGAGCTTGAAGCGGCCGGTGGTTGCCAGCACGAAGTGCGTGCCGACCGTTGGATGGCCGGCGAGCGGCAGCTCGCGGTCGACCGTGAAGATCCGCAGCCGCAGTTGCGCGCTCTTCTCGGTCGGCTTCTGCACGAACACCGTCTCCGAGAGATTCATCTCCCGCGCGATCTGCTGCATCTCCTGGTTCGTGAGTCCGTCCGCGTCCGGAAACACGGCGAGCGGGTTGCCACCGAAGGGGACTTCGGTGAACACATCGACACGGTGGTAACGCAGTGTCCGCATCAGCAACACCAGATGATCGGCGCGGGACGCGCGAAAACCTAAGCTCCGATCACTCCGGACGCGAGGGCGAGGCCCAGCAGCAGCAGCATCGCCCCCACCAGCAGCTGCAGGCCGCGCAGCGTGACCTTGTGGATCAGGCGGCTGCCGAAGTACGAACCGCAGAACGCGGCGCCGATCCCGGCCAGCACGGTCGGCCACTCCGCGGTCACCCGGTCGAAGCGCGCGCCCCAGAGCGCGAGGCCGTAGACGCCGAGCCGGACCAGGTCGACGACCACGGCGCAGACCACGCCGGTGGCGAGAAAGGCCTCGCGCGGCAGTCCGAGCCGGATCAGGAACGCCGTGCGCAGCGCGCCCTGGTGTCCCGAGAGGCCGCCGAAGAACCCGGCGAGGGCTCCACCGAAGGGCAGCAGCCGCGGCGAAAACGCGAGCTTGCTCGCGCGCGGGTCGAGCTCGAAGAGCGCGAAGGC
>CAZSKV010000134.1:0-1887 GCA_964607495.1 uncultured candidatus Brocadiaceae bacterium | reverse complement strand
TTCTGGAGCCTGAAGACCACTGCCCAGGGTGATCTCGTGCACGTGATCGAGCTGCCGAACGCGAGCCACCTCCGAGGTGTTCGCTGCGGCGTGCAGGCCTTCGTGGCGGCGACTGGTTTCAACCCGGCCGGGTTCGCGGTGAGCAACGGGCTCTACCTCGCCCCCGACCGCTCCGGTGTGGTCGGTTTCGCGGGATCGGTGGCGACGGTGCTCTGCCCTGGGCCCGCGTGCACACAGAGTCCCTGGATTGCCTGGGTGCAGACCGCGCCGATCCTGCTCTTCGGCTACTAGGCGCACCGCGGGAGGTGCCAGGCCTCGCCGCCCTTGATCCCACAAGGGTTGCCGCTAAGCTGCCTCGCCCTTTTCGGACAGGCAGTCATGGCCAAACCCAAGAAGAAGAAAGAGATCGTCTTCCTCGTCTGCGAGGAGTCGGGTCAGCGCAACTACGTGATCCGGAAGAAGCCGGGCGGGGAGAAGCTGTCGCTGAAGAAGTACTGCCCGATCCTGCGCAAGCACACGCTGCACGTCGAGAAGAAGAAGTAGTCGCGACCGCACCCGCGACGGGTGCGGCTACTTGCCGCGCCCCCGGGGAGCGCCCCCGCCAGGCAGGGCGCGTGCCAGCAACCCCTCGAGATGCTGGCGGTCTGCAGGCTGGAGCTCCTTGCGCATCTGCAACCGGCGGCCGATCCGCTCGACCACGTTGCAATCGACGTCGCCGAGATTGCCGAGTGCATGCGCGATCGCGCCGAGGTTGCGCGGATCGCGCGAGAACTCGGGATCGTCGAGGGCCTGGTCGAGCACGCGCTCGCCGAGCGCCAGTCCGGCGCGGGCGGTCAGCACGAAGATCGCGCGCCGGCGCACCTCGGGATCCCGGTCCATCTCGAACGCCAGCCGCGCGGTCTCGATGCCCTCGCCGCCCTCGAAGCCGGCGCCGGTCACGAGCTCGGCCCGCACCCCCGGGGCGACGTCGTCCGCGAGCATCCGTTCGTAGGCGGCCTGCAGCAGACTGGAGTCACGGCCAGCGAGGATCAGGAAGGGCGTCATCAGGGCCTGCTCGTCGAGTGGCGCGAGACGGATCAGCAGCTCGAGTGCCTCCCGCGGCGGCAACTCCTGCGCGGCGGCGTGCGCGAGGTCGCGGCCCAGGCGGGCGTCCCGCAGGCGCAGCGCTTCCTGCACTGCGAGCTCACGATGGCGACCCTGCTGCAGGCGGAGCAGCTGCTGCAGCGCCGCGAGCCGTGCGCTCGGGTTCGGATCGTCCTTGAGCCAGAGCGCCAGGGCGGCGAGCTCGGCCGAGGAGCGCGCGCCGGTTGCCTCGAGGTTGTGCCAGAGCGTGCGCAGCAACCGGGTCACGAGACCAGCGAGCACCGGCCGTCCGTGCGCCGCTTCGACCAGCCGCATGACCTCTGCTTCGTGTTGCACACCCAGGTAGCGCTTGCCGACCAACAGCTCGCCGAGCTCCTGTGCGAGCTGCTCGTCCAGCGGCAAGGTGCTCAGGATCGCGGTCACGAAGGCATCGAGTGCCCCCCGGCCGCCGCCGAGCCGCGCCTCCTGCTCGCGGCGCGCGAGGCCGAGACCGACGAAGAGCGCGCAGATGCGGCGCCGCATCCCGGCGCGTGGATCGGTGCCGAGGGCGCTCCGGTCGGTGGCGGCGAAGAGCGCCTGCGCCTCGACGCGAGTGAGCTCGGCGAAGGCACGCGCGACCAGTGCCTGGATCGTGGGATTCAGCGCTGCGGCCGCGTCGTTGCCGTCGCTCTGCTGGAGCTCGAGCTGGCGCAGGCCGAGGGTCTCGAGTTCCGCCAGGCAGCTCGCGAAGTCCAGCGGGCTCCCGGGTCGGGACGCCGCAGCGGTGGCCATGACCGCCCGCTCCGGTGCGTCAGCCGCGAGCGC
>CAZSKV010000133.1:0-4213 GCA_964607495.1 uncultured candidatus Brocadiaceae bacterium | reverse complement strand
GGCGTTGTTCGGGATCGGCAGCGGCATCGTCGACGTGCCCGCGGCATCGGTCGTCGTCGCCAGGCTGACCGCCGGGAACTGCGTGTAGAGGAAGCAGCCACCGCCGAGCGCCATCGAGGTCTGGCCGCCGGCCAGCAGCATCAGCGCCGGCGTGCTCGCGAGGGCGTTGTCCACCTTGGTCTGGAAGGTGGCGTTCCCGAGCAGCGGCAGGCCGTTCGCGCCGGCCAGCGGCTTCTTGCCACCGGTCCCGGGGCAGGCCACGCCCAGGCTCTCGACACCGGCGCCACCGATCGTGGTCAGGTCGACGACGTAGAGCTCGACGCCCTTCGTGCCGTCGTTCGCGGCGAAGAAGATCTTGCCGCCGACCGTCAGGAGGTTGGCTGGCGAAGAAGACAGCGAACCAGCCGCGAGATCCGCGACCTGCACCGTGCCCGAGGCCGTGCCGTCCGACTTCCACAGTTCGTTGCCGGTCGCGGCATCGGTCAGCCGCAGGTAGAGCGTGTTCTGCACGACGGTCAACGCCCCCGGGGAGCTCGACAGGGAGCCCGCATTGACATCCTTGAACAGCAGGGTGTTGGCCGTGGTCCCGTCACTGGTCCAGAGCTCGACGCCATTCACGCTGTCGTTCGCGCTGAAGAACAGCTTGCCAGCGAACAGGGTGAGGTTGCTCGGCGCACCGCCCAGGCTGCCCGTAGCGATGTCCTTGACCATCACCGTGCCAGCGGTAGTGCCGTCGCTGACCCACAGCTCGCTGCCGTTCGTCCCGTCGTTGGCGCTGAAGTACAGCTTGCCCAGGTATGAGATGAAGTTGGCCGGGAAGCTGCCCGACGTGCCCGGATAGATGTCCTTGACCAGCACCGTGCCCGCGGCCGTGCCATCGGTCTTGAACAGGTCGTAGCCGGTCGTGCCGTTGCTGCCCTGCATGTAGACCTCACCGGCGTGGGTGTAGTACGGGTAGGGGACCGAGCCGCTGGCGCCCGGATACATGTCCGCGATCATCTGCGTGCCGGCAGGCGTGCCGTCGCTGATCCAGGGTTCGGAGCCGTTCACGCCGTCGTTGCCGACGAACACCAGCTTGTCGTTCAGGATCGCGAACGCGGTGGACACCGTGGTCACGCCGCTGCTCGAGGTGCCGTTCAGGTCCTTGACCATGGCCGTGCCGGCCGTGGTGCCGTCGCTGGTCCACAGTTCGGTGCCGTTGGCGAGGGTCGCCGCGGTGAAGAAGAGGCGGCCGCCGACGACGCGCAGGTTGGCCGGCGAGGAGCTCGAGGCGCCCGCGTAGATGTCGAGCACCATCACGGTGCCTGCAGCCGTGCCGTCACTCTTCCAGAGCTCGGTGCCGTTGACACCGTCGTTGGCGCTGAAGAAGAGCGTGCCGTCGAAGTTCACGAAGTTCGCCGGCGAGGACGAGTTCGTGGTCAGGCCCGGCGGGTTGATGTCCTTCAACATGACCGTGTTGGCCGTCGTTCCATCCGAGACCCAGAGTTCGGCGCCGGCGGTGCCGTCGTTGGCGTTGAACACCACGACGCTGCCGACCTGGGCGAAGCCGGTCGGGAAGCTGCCCGAGGTGCCGGGATAGATGTCCTTGACCAGGACCGTGCCGGCGGCCGTGCCGTCGGTCTTGAAGAGGTCGTAACCGGTCGTGCCGTTCGTGGCCTGCATGTAGAGCGTCGTGCCGCTCGCGAACACCGGATACGCCAGCGAGCTGCCGGTGCCGGGGTTCAGGTCGGCGACCATCGCCGTGTTGGCAGCTGTGCCGTCCGAGCGCCAGACCTCGGTGCCGGCCGTGCCGTTGTTGCCGTTGTAGTAGAGGTAGCCACCCATGACCGCGAAGGCCGCGGCCGTCGACGACGCTCCCGAGCTGGTGCCGGCGTAGGCGTCGACGATCATCTGCGTGCCTGCCGCCGTCCCGTCGGAGACGTAGAGCTCACGCCCGCTCGTGGCTTCGAGCGCCGTGAACAGCAGCTTCGGACCCACGGCCCACAGGTTCAGGGGCGAGCTCGAGGTGGTACCCGCGTTGATGTCCTTCACCAACGACGTGCCGGCCGGGGTCAGGTCCGACTTCCAGAGTTCGGTGCCGAACGCGGCATTGAACGCCGAGAAGCAGACGATCGAGCCGAGCACGCGGAAGTTCGCGGGCGAGCCGGAGCCGGTCCCGGCCTCGATGTCCCAGATCTGGTAGGTGCCGGCGGCGGTGCCGTCACTCCGCCAGAGTTCGGTGCCGAGCGTGCCGTCCGTGGCCGAGAACACCAGCGTGCCGCCGACGTCGGTCAGGTTCGCGGGCGAGGAGGCGTTGATGCCGGGATTGATGTCCTTGACCATCACCGTGCCGGCAGCAGAGAAGTCGCTCTTGAACAGCTCGCGTCCGCCGGCCACATCCTGGGCCGAGAAGTAGAGCGTCGCCCCGATCACCAGCAGGTTCGTCGGCGACGAGGCCGTGATCCCGGGGTTGATGTCCTTGAGCAGCAGCGTGCCTGCTGCCGTTCCGTCGGTGCGCCACAACTCGACGCCGTTGACGCCATCGTTCGCGGAGAAGAACACGATCGGACCGAAGGCCGCGAAGTTGCCCGGGGACGAGGCAGCCAGACCCGGATTGATGTCCTTGACCAGCACGGTGCCAGCAACGGTGCCGTCAGTGCGCCAGAGTTCGGTGCCGTTCGCGCCGTCGTTGGCCGCGAAGTAGGCATAGGCCCCCGCGAGCACGCTCGTGATCGAGGATGGCGAGGAGCCGGCGTTCGTCGAGATGGTGTTGATGTCCTTGACGAGCGTCTGGGCGAAGCTCGCGCTGGCGAGCAGGCAGGCAGCCAGAGGAGCTGCCAGGCGGGAGAACAGTTGCATGAGCGACCTGGTGCGGAAAGGACTGCCACCGCCGGAACGGCAGTGGTCGAGGAAATGGGTGCGGAAGTCTAGCGCTGGTTTGCCGGACGCCCGGAACTTGGGGGCGGGTTCCCTGATCGGCCCCGGTTCGCGGCCATGGCATGGGTGTCGGGTGCGCCAGAAACGACACGCCCCGCGGCGACCATGATCGCCGCGGGGCGTGCTCGAACGAACCGTGCAGGCTGCTTCAGGGCTTGCCGATCATCACGCGCAGGCCGTCACTGAAGCTCACGAGCCCGAAGTAGGCGCCGGCCGGATCGACCGCCACCCACTGGAAGTAGAGCTGCAGGCCGACCCAGCTCACGTTGTTGGCGAGTGGCAGCGTCGTGCTGCCGGCACCGGCCGCATCGGTCACGGTCGCGACGGTCACCGCCGGCAGCGCCGGATAGAGCGTGCACGCGCCGAGCGACAGATCCGCGCGCGCGTTGTTCAGGAACAGCAACGCGGGTGTCGTGCTGAACGCGTTCGCGAGACCCACGCCCCAGGTCGCGTTGCCGATCGTCGGCGCGCCGATCGAGGAGATCGACGGCACCTTGCCCGCCGTGCCGGCGCAACCGAGGCCGAAGTTCTCCGCCACCGGCACGTCAAAGGTCGAGAGCGGCAGCAGGAAGAGCTCGGCGCCGTTGGTGGCGTTGTTGGCCTGGAAGAACACGTTCGTGCCGGCGATCAGGAAGTTCGCGGGCGACGACGAGAGCGACCCGGCAGCCAGGTTCGAGAACTGCACGGTCCCTGCCGCCGTGCCGTCCGAGGTCCAGAGCTCGTTGCCATCCACGCCGTTCGTGGCGTTGAAGAGGATGCGGTTGCCGGCGCCGAGCCGGGACGGAAGCGCGGAGCAGCCGCTGAGCGTGCCCGGATTCACGTCCTTGAGCAGGACGGTGCCCGCCGGTGTGCCATCCGTCCGGTAGAGCTCGCGTCCGGTGCCGGTCACGGCCGTGCCGTCGTTGGCGAGGAAGAGCACCGCATTGCCGATGTTCACGAGGCCCGACGGCGAGCCGCTGCTCGTGCCCGGCCAGGTGTCCTTGAGCAGCACGGTGCCGGCGGTCGTGCCGTCGGTCACGTAGATCTCGGTGCCGGTGCCGGTCACGGCCGTGCCATCGCCTGCCGTGAACACGCAGAGGTTTCCGAGCGGTGTGAAGTTGGCCGGGAAGGACGCGGACGCGCCTGGATAGATGTCCTTGATCAACACCGTGCCGGCGGCCGTGCCGTCGCTCTTCCAGAGCTCCCAGTCGCTCGTCGTGCCGGCGGCCTGCATGTAGACCGTGCCGTTGACGTTGACCATCGGGAAGGGCGAGGAAGCGCCCGTGCCCGGATTGATGTCCTTGACCAGCGTCGTGCC
>CAZSKV010000132.1:0-2471 GCA_964607495.1 uncultured candidatus Brocadiaceae bacterium | reverse complement strand
GCCAACACGACCGAGACCTCGGTCGTGCCGCCGATCTCGCCGCGCAGCGCGGTCACCGCATAGGAGAGCAGCACGAGGCCGCCCACGGCCGCGCAGATCGTGACCGCGAGCCAGAGCATCCCGTGCTGCTGCTCGACGTAGGCCGCGGTCGCGCCGGCGATCGCGACCAGCACATGCGTGCGCACGCCCGCGAACTTGGGTTCGACCGCGCGCATGCGTTCGCGCTCGAGGCCCTGGAACAGACCCAGGCCGATCGCGGCGGCGAAGCGCAGGAAGAGCTCGTGGTCTTGCATGCCGGCAGCAGGTGCTTGCTGTCCGATCGCGGTTATCCGGCGCCGGCGGGGGCGCGTCCAGTCCGCCCTGCCGCGCGCAGCAGCAGCGCCGCCGCGAGCCCGAGGCAGCCGAGCCCCAGCGCGATCTCGACGCCGGTCGGCACGCCGGGCGTGTGCCGGCCGCGGCCGGAGGCGAGTGCCCAGCCGGCGATCAGCACGCCGGCGAGGCCTTCGCCGGCGACGAAGCCCGAAGCACAGAGCACACCCCGCTCGGCGGTGGCCCTGCCGCGCCGGTCCGCGTAGTGACGCACGACGCCGCCGGCGAACACGGTGGCCATCGTCGCGAAGGGCAGGTAGACGCCGAGCGCGAACGGCAGCCCCGGCAGCCCGGCGAGGATCGCCGCGAGGCCGAGCCCGACCCCGGACAGCACGATCTCCCAGGGCAGCGAGGCGCCGAGCACGGCCTCGACCACGGTCTTCATCAGCGTGGCCTGCGGCGCCGGCATCTGGCCCGGCTTGTCGCCGAAGCCCATCGCCTCGTTGGTGCCGATCGCCCAGACGACGCCGGCCACCGCCCAGCACGCGACCGCGGCCGCGAGCAGCTGGCCGTACTGCTGCAGCGCGGGCGTGCCCTTGACCAGGAACCCGGTCTTCAGGTCCTGCGAGATGTCGCCGGCCTTCGACGCGGCGACGCAGACGATCGTGCCGACGGTGACGACCGTGGCCTTGGTCATGTCGGTCGCGAGGCCGCAGGCGACGAACACCAACGCGGTGCCGATCAGCGTGATCAACGCCATCGCCGAGGTCGGATTCGACGACACGCCGATCACCCCGACCAGGCGCGACGACACCGGCACGAAGAGGCAACCGAACACCACGACGCCGAGCGCGGCGACGACCCGCGGACCGGCGCCGAGATCGCCCGCGAAGATGCCGGGCACGAGCGCCGCGACGCCGAACACGAGCGCGAGCCCGGCGAAGAGCAGCACCGGCGGCACGTCACGGTCCGTGCGCTCGCCGCTGCCCTGGGCGCGCTGCCGCAGGCCGCGGGCGACCGCGAGCAGGGCTTGCAGCATCGTCGGCGCGGTCTTGAACACCGTGTAGAGCCCGGCGGCGGCGATCGCGCCGGCGCCGACGAAGAGCAGGAAGCGTTTCTTGACCTCGCCTGCGGCCAGGAACGGCTGCTCCCTGCCGGTGCCGGATTCGAGCGCGCGGTCGTAGACCGCGGTCACCAGCGGGTAGAGCACGAGTGCGGAGACCATGGCGCCGGCGAGCATCACGCTCGCCGGCCGGAAGCCGATGATGAACCCGACTGCGAGCAGCGCCGGGGCGATCGCGAGCGCGACGTTCGCGTTCGGCAGCAGCGGCAGCGCCCCGGCGATCTCCTCGGGCACGAGGTGCCAGGCGGTCGTCAGCAGCTTGACGATCACGCCGAGCAGGAGCCCGAGCACGATCGCGCCGCCGCCGCCGGCCCCGCCGATGCTCGCCTGCAGCACCTCGGCGCAGGCGCGGCCCTCGGGATAGGGCAGCTCCTGGTCGGCGTTCACGATCAGCAGCCGCCGCAACGGCACCATCGCCAGGATCCCGAGCAGGCCGCCGAGCAGCGCGAGCACCGCCACCTGCAGATAGGGGGGCACGATGCCCCAGAGGAAGAGCGCCGGGATCGTGAAGATCGTGCCCGAGGCCAGAGAGGACGAGGCGCTGCCGATCGTCTGCGCGAGGTTGGCCTCGAGGATCGTGCCCTTGCCGAGCGCCTTGAACACCATCACCGAGAGCACCGCGATCGGGATCGAGGTCGAGACCGTCAGTCCGGCCTTGAGGCCCAGGTAGGCATTGGCGGCGCCGAAGAGCACGCCGAACACGAGACCGCAGAGGACGGCTTTGACCGTGAATTCACGCATGGCGGTTTGGGCGCGGAGGGCGGAGCCGCCATCATGCGCGGCCCCGATGAACAACACCGAGCGCATTCTGGCCGAGCTGCTCGCCAACCCGATCACCGACATCGACCTGCTGCAGACCAGGATCCAGCGCGCGAGCCCCAAGCACCTGCGCGCCAGGCTGCTCGACCTCCTGCAGCGCAGCGCGGTGCCCGCCGATCGCTACTGGCACGTGTTCGACCTGCTGGTCCTGCTCGGCACATCCGAGCTGGCGGCGCCGTTGGCGGCGGTGGTCGCAGCCGCCGAGCGGACCGACCTCGAG
>CAZSKV010000131.1:0-1508 GCA_964607495.1 uncultured candidatus Brocadiaceae bacterium | reverse complement strand
GTCCTCCATCGCCTCCTTGTTGTTCATCAGCGCGAGGCCGATGCTCAGGTAGCCGGCGAGTTCGTCCTGCTGCTTGTTCTTGATCAGCAGGTCACGCATGTCGTCCGAGGCGTCGGTGAACTTCATCAGGCCAAGGGCGATCGCGATCGCGGCTTTCGCCTCGGGGTTCGTGATCTCCTTCAGACCCTGATGCAGCTGCCGGCCGACTTCGGTGTCGACGGTGGCGTTCGACTGACCGGCCTCCTTCATGGCGTGGTAGTTCAAGACGCCGAGCGCGAGCGCGCTCCAGGGCTTGACCGTCGCCTTGTTGCCCTTCTGGAAGCGCTCGATCAGGGCGTTGCGGCACTTCTCTCCGCCGATCTCGCTCAGGGAGATCATCGCGAAGTAGGTGGCCATCTGGTCCTTGCCGGTCTGGCTGTACTTGATCAGCGCATCGACGTACTTCTCGTCTTCCTTGCTGCGGTCGCACAGGATGCCGAGCGCGATCGCGGCGGACCGGATCACGTCGTCGTTGAGCTTCAGATCGCCAGTCAGGTCCAGGTCGCGCATGAAGGCGTCCTTGAACCGCGCGCGGTCCTTGCCAGAGCCGCGGTGCAGGAGCTGGGCGATCGCCGGCGGGACGTGGGCCTGGATCAACTGCTCGCCCTTGCCGAGCTTCTTCTCGTAGTAGCCCCAGAGCGTGTCGACGCACTCGTCGAGCAGCTTCTTCTCCTTGTCGCTGCCCTCGGGGTTCGGGCGCACCAGGCGGATGCCGTTGATGGCCGCGACCTTCGGGTTGCGGTTGCTGATCTTGCCGTCTTCCAGGACCGACTTCAGCGCCTGGAAGGCTTTCGACTTGAGGTCGACGTCGGCATTGGCGTAGGCGACGAGGCCGAGGCTGTAGCAGGCGAACGATCGCGTACGGTCGTCGACTTCGGAGCGGTCGCAGAGCTTGCGCCCCTCGGGCAGGTCCTTGGCCAGCGCAATCAGGTTGTCGATCGCGGCCGGCATCGCCGAGATGCCCATCGCCAGCGCGGCGGTCTCACGGATCTCCTGGTCGCCGCTCTTCAGATGCGGCGCAAAGAGGTTGAGGATCTTCACCTCGCGCGCCTCGTTGTCCTTGCCGATCTTCGCCATCGCGACCATGCACGACGAAGTGATGTCGCGCTGCTGCGTGCTCTCGAGCGCACGCTTGAGCGCCGGCAACACCGTGTTCAGGATCTCGGTCTCGCTCGGCTTCATCGTGTCCTTCGTGTCAGCCGCCTTGCTGGCGCCCATGAAGAACTCGTCCGAGCCCGTGACCGTCTGCGTCGCGTGGACCGCGTCCTTCAGGTTGATGAAGGGGTCCTTGTTGAACTCCCACCAGAACTGCCAGCGGGACAGGTCCGGACCGACGTCACCACCGCGGGGGGTGCGGGGGCCGGCAGCAGGTCCTGCGGGAGTCACCGGGCCGCCGGTCGTCGGACCGCTGGGGCCGGGGGTCGAGGGACCGCTGGGGCCAGGGGTCGTCGGGCCGCTGGGGCCAGGAG
>CAZSKV010000130.1:0-4841 GCA_964607495.1 uncultured candidatus Brocadiaceae bacterium | reverse complement strand
TCCGCAGCCTCGACGACCTGCGGCGGATCCCGTTCACGCAGAAGGCCGACCTGCTGCCGACGCCCGACCAGCCCCAGAAGTTCAAGAGCTTCATCCTGCAGCCGGACGCGGCGTCGATCCGCGCGGCCTGGCCGCTGCGGCGCAAGCTGCCGCTGCTCGGGCAGAAGCTGCTGCACGGCGCCGCCGCGGTGAAGGAGACGCTGAGCGGAGAGTTCTACCCCTGCTTCATGACCTTCACGACCGGCCGCTCGTCCGAGCCGGTGCCGTTCTTCTACTCGCCGCACGATCTCGCGAACCTGCACGAGAGCGGCCGCCGGCTGATCGACGTGATGGGCCTGCACAGCGAGTTCCGGGTCGCGAACCTGTTCCCGTACGCGCCGCACCTCGCGTTCTGGCAGGTCGTCTGTGCCGGCTTCGCCTCCGGCATGATGACGCTGTCGACCGGCGGCGGCAGGGTCATGGGCAGTGCCGGCGACCTGCGCGCGATCACCCGCGCGCGCGCCGAGGCCCTGATCGGCGTGCCGGGCTACATCTACCACCTGCTGCGGCGCGGCGTCGCCGAGATGCAGGATCTGTCCTCGGTCAAGTGCGTCGTGCTCGGCGCCGAGCGCGTGCCAGCCGGCATGAAGGACAAGGTCCGCCAGCTGCTCGCGCAGATGGGCGCACACGAAGTCCAGGTGTTCGGCACCTACGGGTTCACCGAGGCGCGGATGGCGTTCGCCGAGTGTCCGGCCAAGGACGGCTCCTCGAGCGGCTATCACGTCTACCCGGACCTCGCGGTGTTCGAGGTCATCGACCCGGTGTCCGGCGAGGTGCTGCCCGAGGGCAGCGACGGGGAGCTCGTGTTCACGCCGCTGCAAGGCCGCGCCTCGACCGTGTTCCGCTACCGCACGGGCGATCGCGTGCGCGGCGGCATCCGCCACGACCTCTGCCCGCACTGCGGCAAGATCGTGCCGCGGATCAGCAGCGACCTGACGCGCGAGAGCAGCGTCAAGGACCTGCAGACCCTGAAGGTCAAGGGCACGCTGGTCAACCTCGAGGACTGCGCGCAGATCCTCGCCGGGATGGCCGAGGTCGAGGAGTGGCAGATCGAACTCAAGAAGCTGAACGACGACCCGCTCGAGGTCGACGAGATGATCGTCTACCTGGCGTTGCGCGCCGGAGCGTCGCCGGAACGGGCGCGCACCTCGGTGCAGGAGGCCTTCAAGGGCAGGGTCGAGGTCTCGCCGAACCGCGTCGAGTTCCTCGGCCTCGAGGACATGTTGCGCAAGGTCGGGATGGAGACCGAGATGAAGGAGAAGCGCTTCGTCGACAGCAGGCCCAAGCCATGAAGCCGGACCGGGACAGCCGCCAGACTCTCGCCATCGTCGGCGGATGCCGTACCCCGTTCTGCAGGGCGGGCAGCGAGCTCGAGGGCGCTTCGGCCGCCGATCTGGCGACGCACGTGTTCCGCGAGCTGCTGGACCGCACGGGCTTCGACCCGCGCGGGATCGACGAGGTGATCCTCGGTTGCGGCGGCCCCGACGCGCGCGAGGCCAACGTCGCGCGCGTGGCGGCGCTGCGCGCCGGCGTGCCGCAGGAAGTGCCGGCCGTCACCGTGCAACGCAACTGCGCGTCCGGCATGGACGCGCTCTTCGAAGCCGAACTGCGCCTGCGCGCCGGCGACGGCGAGGTGTTCCTGGTCGGCGGCACCGAGTCGATGTCGAACTTCCCGCTGCTGATGGGCAAGCGCCTGACCCGGTTCTTCGGCCGGCTGGCCAAGGCCCGGTCCCTGCCGCAGAAGGCGCTCGCGTTCGCTTCGTTCCGCCCGGGCATGCTGGCGCCGCGCATCGCGTTGCAGGAGGGCCTGACCGATCCGGTCAGCGGCCTGATCATGGGCCTGACCGCGGAGAACCTCGCGCGCCGGTTCGGCATCGGCCGCGCCGAACAGGACCGCTTCGCGCTCCGCAGCCACGAGCGGGCCGAACGCGCGCAGAGGGACGGCCGGTTCGCGCGCGAGATCGCGCCGCTCGCCGCGCCACCGCGCTACCGGAGCCTGCTCGCGGCCGACAACGGCATCCGGCATGGCCAGAGCCTCGACGCGCTCGCGCGCCTGCGCCCGGTCTTCGACCGGCGCGAAGGCGACGTCACGGTCGGCAACGCCTGCCAGGTCAGTGACGGCGCGACCGGACTCCTGGTGATGTCGCTCGCGCGCGCGCAGGCCCTCGGCATGACCCCGCTCGCGACCGTGCGCGGCCAGGCCCGCGCCGGACTCGCGCCCGAGGTCATGGGCCTCGGTCCGGTGCACGCGACGCCCAAGGCCCTGGCTGCGGCCGGACTCGGCTTCGGCGATCTCGAGCTCTTCGAGATCAACGAGGCCTTCGCCGCGCAGGTCCTGGCCTGCGAGCGAGCGTTCGCGAGCGAGCGCTTCTGCCGCGAGCAGCTCGGTCTTCCGCGCGCCCTCGGCGAGATCGACCCGCAGCTCCTGAACGTGAACGGCGGCGCGATCGCGCTCGGCCACCCGATCGCAGCCTCGGGCGCCCGGCTCGTGCTGACGCTCGCCCACGAGTTGCGCGCCACCGGCAAGCGCTATGGCCTCGCGTCCCTGTGCATCGGCGGCGGCCAGGGCCAGGCCGTGATCCTCGAGGCAGCATGAGCACGAGCACCTTGCCACCACGCGTCGATTCCGCGCCCCCGGAAGAGGGCTGTGTACAGCTCGAACGGCAGGAGGACGGCATCGCGATCCTGCGCCTGGGCACGCCCGGAGAGAAGATCGTGACGCTCACCGAGCGGCGCCTGCACTCCCTCGCGCAAGCCCTGGACCGGCTCGCAGCCGACACGAGCCTGCGCGGCCTGATCGTGACCGGCCCGGGACCCGGGATGTTCGCGGCCGGCGCCGACATCAAGCTGATCGAGAGCGTGACCGACGTCGCGGAGGGGCAGCAGGCAGCCCGCTTCGGCCAGGACCTCTTCGGCCGTTTCGCCCAACTCGCGGTGCCCGTCGTCGGCGCGATCGAAGGGCCCTGCCTCGGCGGCGGCCTCGAGCTCGCGCTCGGCCTCGGCCTGCGTGTCGTCAGCGACCACAAGAGCACGCAACTCGGTCTGCCCGAGGTCAAGCTCGGGATCGTGCCGGGCTTCGGCGGCACGCAGCGGCTCACGCGCCTGGTCGGCCTGCCGAAGGCGCTCGAGCTGATCCTGCAGGGCAAGCTGCTCGATCCGAAGCAGGCCCTGCGCGCCGGCGTCGCCGACCGCGTCGTTCCGGGCGAGCGCCTGCTCGAGGCCGCGCGCCAGGAACTCGAACGCCTCGTGCGCGCGGGCAAGAAGGCGCCGCGGCGCCGGCTGACCGGTTTCGCGCGCTGGGCCAGCCGGCTCGGCTTCCTGCGCGCGTTCGTGGCCCGGCAGGCCGGCAAGCAGCTCAGCCACGGCCAGGCGCGCTTCTTCCCGGCGCCGCGCGCGGCGCTGTCGCTCTGCCTCGATGCCTTGCAGCTGCCGCCGGCCGCCGGCTTCGCGCGCGAGGCGCAAGCACTCGGCGAGCTGATCGTCTCGCCGGTCTCCAAGGCGCTGGTGCGGCTGTTCTTCCTCACCGAGCGCAGCAAGAAGCTCGGGCGCAGCAAGGACGCGCGCGTGCCCGCGCAGGCCGTGATCGTGGGCGGCGGCGTGATGGGCGCCGGCATCGCCTCGCTGCTCGCGCAGAAGCAGATCCGCACGCGCCTGTGCGATCTCGACCGCGAGGCGCTGGCCCGCGCCAAGGCCAGGCTGCAGGCCGATCTGGACAAGCGGCTGCGCAGCCGCCGCATGCCGCCGCACGCGGCGCAGGCGATCCAGGACCGGCTCGCGGTCGCCACCGACTGGGGCAACCTCGCGCGCTGTGACCTGTTCCTCGAGGCCGTGGTCGAGAAGCTCGACCTCAAGCAGAAGTTGTTCCGCGAGGCCGTGGCCCGCGGCCTGCCGGACAGCGCGATCCTGGCCAGCAACACCAGCTCGCTGCCGATCGACCGGATGGCCGATGGCGTGCCGCACCCGGAACGCGTGGTCGGCATCCACTTCTTCAATCCTCCCGAGAAGATGCCGTTGGTCGAGGTGATCCGCGGCAAGCGCACGAGCGAGGCGGCGGTCGCGAGTGCTTGCGCGCTCGCGGTCGCGCTCGGCAAGTTCCCGATCGTCGTGCAGGACTCGCCCGGGTTCCTGGTCAACCGCTGCCTGGCCCCGTACCTGAACGAGGCGGCCGCACTGCTGCTCGAGGGCAACGAGCCCGAGGCAGTCGACAAGGCGATGCTCGAGATCGGCATGCCGATGGGTCCGGCGCGCCTGCTCGACGAGGTCGGCTACGACGTCGCCGCGAAGGTCAGCGAGGTCATGGTCGCGGCCTTCCCGGAACGCATGCAGGCGAGTCCGCTGCTGGCGGCGATGGTCGCCGCCGGGCGCCTCGGCAAGAAGAGCGGCGGCGGCCTCTACGACGCGAGCGGCAAGCAGCCCGGCCCGGGACGGACCGTGCTCGCTGCGCTGCGCCGGCAGGCTGGCACGCTGATGCCGAGCCCGCGCGAACGCCTGGTCGCGCGCCTGCTCTATCCGATGGTCGACGAGGCCTGGCGTTGCCTGGCAGAGGGCATCGTCGCCAGCGAAGAGGATCTCGACCTGGGCCTGGTGATGGGGATCGGCTTCCCGCCGCACATCGGCGGCATCACGCGCTACGCAAGGTCCGTCGGCATCGGCCGCATCGTGGCCTGCCTCGACGAACTGGCGCGGAGTGCGCCGCGCTTCGCCCCCTCGGCGGCCCTGCGCGCGGCTGCCATCTAGGCGGGCTGCTGGCAGCGGCGCCACCACACCGCCTGTTGCGGGGTAGTCTAGAATTGCGAATAGCT
>CAZSKV010000129.1:0-3431 GCA_964607495.1 uncultured candidatus Brocadiaceae bacterium | reverse complement strand
TGCCGAAACACCCGGTAGCGTCCACGCCAACGAAGCTGGTCGCATCCTCAATGCGCTCGTACTGGGTGCCGCTTTGCAGGTGCAGCACGAAAGTGTTCATGAACGCACGCCCTTCATGGTGCCGCGCATGTAGCAGCGGTCTTCGGGCAACTCGTCGTATTCACCGCGCAGAAAGGCTTCGCAGTCGTCGAGTGTGTCGGCGAGTGGCACGCTGGCCCCGGCGATGCCCGTGTGCTGATGCTGGTCGACCGAGAAGAGCGCGAGGGTCGCGATCACGTGCCCTTGCTCGTGAACGCGCACCAGCTTCCCGAGGTCGAAGTCGAACAGGTTGTCGCCGTACACGACCAGGAACGGTGCGTCGGCGAGGAACTCCTGCATCCGCTTGACGCCACCCGCGGTGCCGAGCAGCTGCGGCTCACGCGAGTAGAGGATCTTCAGCCCCCACTGCGATCCGTCGCCACAGTGCTTCTCGATCACGTCGCCGAGGTGGTGCAGGTTGATCGCGACCTCGCGCACGCCATGGCGCGCGAGCCAGCGCAGGTTGCGTTCGAGCACCGGCACTCCGCCGATCCGGAGCATGGGCTTCGGCAGGTGCTCGCTGAGTTCTCCGAGACGGGAGCCCTTGCCGGCCGCCAGCACGAAGGCCTTCATCTCCCCCCCCCGAGCACGCGCGAACGGATGTACTCGATCGAGCGGCGCAGGCCCTCCTCGAGGCCGACTTGCGGCGACCATCCGAGGGCACGCGCCGCGCCGATGTCGGCGAGCGTCTGGAACGCCTCGCCTGGCAGGTCGTCCTTGAAGAGCGGCTGGATGCCGGTCCGCAGCTGCCGTTCGATCGCGGTGAAGATCTCGAGGATCGAGTGGCTCTGGCCGGAACCGACGTTGAACGTGCGCCCGTCCGTGCGCTCGTCGCGCAGGCACAGGAGGTGGAAGGCGTTCACGTCGCTCACGTAGACGAAGTCGCGCCGTTTCGCGCCGGTGCCGTAGATGCTCGGCCGTTCGCCCGCCAGGAGCTTCATGATGAACGCCGACATCACCGGCGGCACGACACGCCGGAAGTCCTGCGCCGGCCCGTAGACGTTGAAGTAGCGCAGGGTCGTGAACCGCTGGCCGTAGAGCCGCGCATACGATTCGACGAAGAGCGCGCCCGCCCGCTTGGCGACCGCATAGGTGCCGATCGGCGCGACCTTGTCCTCCCGGCTCGGGAACTCGTCGACGCCCTCGTATTCGGCGCTCGTGTCCGAATAGACGATCTTGGCGACCGCGTTGCGCTTGCAGGCCTCGAGCACGTTCACCGTGCCCTTGACGTTGACGTCGGCCGTGTCGAGCGGGTGCGCCATGCAGTCCGTGAGGCAGTTGCGCGCCGCCATGTGGAACACGGCTTCGACCCCGGCGAAGAGCGGCGTGATCGCCGGATCGCGGATGTCGAGCTCGTGGAACTCGACCCCGGCCGCGACGTTGGCCCGCGTCCCCGCGCTCAGGTTGTCGATCCCGACGACGGCATGGCCGTTGGCCACGAGATCCTGGCAAAGGTTGCTGCCGATGAAGCCCGCGCAGCCGGTCACCAGGATTCGTTTCATGTGATCAGGCCAAGATGTAGGCGATGGAGAGCTGCGGCATCAACTCCGGGAGTGGACCGATTCTTCCCTGAGCGCGCGGATCACGGCCAACGCCCCGTTCAGGTCGCGCACGACGTGATCGGGCTGCGCCTCCGGGCGGGCCTGCAGGCACTCGAGCACCTCGGGCTTGAGCGCACTCACGAGGATCGTCGTAACCCCAGCCGCCCGGCCTGCCTCGACGTCGTTCAGGCCGTCGCCGACGAGGACGGAGCGCCGCATGTCGATGCCATGATCGTCCGCGGCGCGGAAGAGGAGACCCGGCTCGGGTTTCCGGCACTCGCAGTAGCCGGTGTACTCGGGCACCGCGCCGGGCCCCGGGTCCGGATGGTGCGGGCAGCAATAGATGCCATCGACGCGGGCTCCGGCGTGCGCGAGGTCGTCGCGCAGCTTCTGGTGGATCCTGTCGAGCCGCAGCGGCGTCAGCGTGCCCTTCGCGAGACCGGGCTGGTTGCTGACCACGATCACCAGGAACCCGAGTTCGTTCAGCGCCCGGACGAACGGTCCCGCCTGCCGCTTGAGTGCGAGGTGTTCGGGACGGAACGGCGAGTCCATGACCCCGTGCGTTTCGTCGTAGACCATCTCGTTGAGCGTGCCGTCACGGTCGACGAACACGGCGGGCTTGGGAGTGCGGGTCATCGCGCGCCGGATGGTAGCGATCCCTGGCCTGCGGACACCATTGGTGGCTTGCTGAACAGGTAGTAGAGCCGGGTACGCAGGGCCAACACGGCATGCACGAAGAGCGCGCTCGCACCGCGGACTCCGCGGGCATGCGCCCGCGCGGTACCCCACGCGGCCCGCAGTTGCGCCCCGGTCTGCCGCGACCCCTTGGCCGCCCCGTGCACGCGGAAGTCCGCGAGCTCGCCCTCGAGCACGCTCGGCTGGCAGTGCGCGGCGAAGCGCAGCCAGAGGTCGTAGTCCATGTCGAGGTGCTTCGTGGGATCGAGGCCGCCACAGAGCTGCCAGAGTTCGCGCGTCCAGAACACCCCCATCTGCGGGATGAAGTTCTCGGTCAGCAGCTTCCACTGCGAGAAGCGGCGGCCGCGCCAGCGTTTGTAGCGCTGGATGCACGCGGAGACCGCGCGACCCTGCGCGTCGATCATGCCGGCGTCGCCGTAGAGCCAGGCGGGGCTGCCTGCCGGCAAGGCGGCGACCACGCGCTGCAGCGCTCCCGGGCGCAGGCGGTCGTCGGAGTTCAGCCAGCCGAACACGCGGCCTCGCGCCCGCGCGAGCGCGCGGTTCACGGCATCGGACTGACCGTGATCCGGCTCGAAGGCGAGCACCAGCTGCTGCGGGTGGCTGCCGCGCAACCGCTCGAGCAGCTCCCGGGAACCATCTGTGGACCCGGGATCCTGCACGATCAGCTCGACGCCAACCCCCTGCTGGGTCAGGACCGAGACGACGGCCTCCTCGACGAACGGCGCCTGCTGATAGCAGGGCATTGCGATCGTGACGTCGATCATCGCTGGAGTTCGTGCCGCAGCAGCACGAAGCCCGCGCGGCGCGCGCCGAGCGCCGGGTCGAGCGGCGCGACCTTCTGCAGCCGTGTGCAGCACAGGCGGGCCTTCACCGGCACTGCGCCCGGCGCGACGTCGACCTGCAGGGTGAAGGGCTCGCCGGCCGCGAGCGGTTCCGTGCGCGCGTGCCGGCGGCCGACCGAGAGGCCGATGATCTGGCCGGCGAGGCCGAGGTTCCTGCCGCGCACGACGAGCCGCGCCGGCGCACCGTCGCTCGGCAGCCAGAGATGACCGACGCCGGCCACGAACCCGTCACGCCACAGGCCCTGGGCATTCTGCAACCACCGGCGCAGCGAGC
>CAZSKV010000128.1:0-3473 GCA_964607495.1 uncultured candidatus Brocadiaceae bacterium | reverse complement strand
GCGCCAGGCGTCGAATGGCATGCGCCTCCGGGTCGGCGGACGGAGACAACAATGATCTACAAGCTCATCGCTGGTGCCTTGCTCTCCACCGTCTCGATCGCAGCTCAAGGCACCCCCCCGATCGCGGCGCCTGTGGTCGCGCCACACGTCAGGTACTTCGGGTTCAGTTGTGGGCCCTCGAGTCCCGAGGGGACTCCGACGATCTCCGTGAGCTTCGAACCGAGGATCGGCCGGGGACTTGACGCCCGCTTGTTCGGAACCTGGGGCTACCTGGGTCTGTATGACTGCAAGCACAGGGGCCAGGCCTACCTTCTCATTGGCGCCAGTAACCAAACATGGGGTGGTGTACCGCTTCCGTTTGTGCTCCCACTCTCGTTGACACAGGGTGCAGCATGCCTTGCGCAGGTGAGCGGCGAGATCGTTCTGCAGGTTGCAGGGCCGCTTGCTGGCAAGGGATCTTCAGAGGCGGCAGCTCTGGCATTCATGATCCCAAACGTCCCAGCCCTCGTCGGCCAGCGCCTCTATCTGCAATGGCTCGTGCAGCGCTGGCAGGTCGGCATCACCTGCCCGCTCCCCTGGCCCTACTTCTACACCTCGAATGCTGCCGAGATCACGATCGGCTACTGATCTCGCGCGCGGGGACGGTGGATCGGCCAGGGCCTGGGTCAGCGGATGACCTGCTCGATGTCCGCCACCAACGAACGCAGCATCGCCTCGCCGACGTCGAACTTGACCTCGGCCGCCGCGAAGAGCTCGGGCAGCGGCCGGGTGCCGCCGAGCGCGAGCGCCCTGCGGTAGGCCGCGACGGCGCCGGCGGGATCCTTGCGGTAGCGCTGCCAGAGCTGCAGTGCCGCGAGCTGCGCGATCCCGTACTCGATGTAGTAGAGCGGGTGCACGAAGAGGTGTGGCTGGCTGGTCCACTGCCAGGCGAGTGCGTCCTCGATGCCCGTGTAGTCGAGGCCGGGGGCGAAGCGCGCGCGCAGCGCGAGCCAGTGCTGCTGCCGTTCCGCGCGCGTGTGCTGCGGGTGCTCGTAGACCCAGAGCTGGAACGCATCGATCGTCGCGATCCAGCCGAGGATGCGCAGGATGCCTTCGAGATGGTGCTTCTGCACCCGCCGGACGTCGTCCTGGCCGTAGACGACGCCGAGGTTCTCGAGACCCATGAGCTCCATCGACATGCTCGCGGTCTCGGCGAACTCGATCGGCGCGTCGCGGTAGGCGAGCAGCGGGTCCTCGCGCGAGAGGATCGCATGGAACGCGTGCCCGCCCTCGTGCAGCAGCGTCTGCACGTCGTGGTGCAGGCCGACGGCGTTGGCGAAGATGAACGGCAGGCGCACGTCCTCGAGCGTGTACTGGTAGCCGCCCGGCGCCTTGCCCTTGCGGCTCATCAGGTCGAGGAGCTGGTTCTGCTCGAGCAGGCCGAACTCGGGGACGAAGCGCGCGTCGACCGCGGCGAAGACCTTCTTGACCAGCGCGCGCAGCTCGGGCTCGGTCTGGAACGCCACGAGCGGTGGCGCGCCGTCGGGATCGACCTCGAGATCCCAGGGCCGCAGCGCGGGGATGCCGAGCTGCTGGCACCGCTTCGCGTTGAGCCGCTGCACCGCCGGCACGACCGCCTGCTCGATCGCCGCGTGGAAGCGACGGCAGGTCTCGGGCGAGTAGTCGAAGCGCTGCAGCTCCTGGAAGCGGAACGGCACGTAGCTCTGGAACCCGGCGTTGGCCGCGATCGTGGTGCGCAGCGCGATCAGCTGGTCGTAGATCTGTTCGAGCGGCTCCCAGGTCCTGCGGCGCGCCGCGAGCGTGGCCCGGAACGCCTGCTCGCGCAGGTCACGGTCCTGGCGCTCCTGGTAGACCGCCATCTGCTGGATCGTGTGGTCCTTGCCCGCGAAGGGCACGAGCAGCGAGCCCATCAGCTCCTGCTGCTGCGTCTGCAGTTCCGACTCCTTCGCCTGCAGGGCGGTGTTCGCCTCGCGGAAGATCGCGCGCGCGGTCTTGCGCCGGCGGATCAGGACCGCGTAGCGCCGCGGGTCGAGCTCCGCGAGGTGCGGGCAGGCGAGGAACTTCTGGTCGAGCCGGTCGGCGAGCACCTTCACGCGTGGCGTCACGTCGCGCTCGTAGCTGAGGAAGCGTTCGCGCGCCTGCGCGTCCTCGGTGTGGCAGGTCATCGCGATGTAGCGGCGGGCGGTCTCGGCGGCGATGCGGGCGAGCAGATCGCTCTCGTCGACCAGCCAGGCTTCGAGGCCGCGCCGGTCCTCGATCGGGCGTTGCTCCAGCGCGAGGAACCGCGCCTCGAGCGCGGGAAGATCGCCGGCGTCGAGGGCGGCCGGGGGGGCGGACGAAGTCATCGCGCGGATCATGCGGAGCACGCGCGCTGTGTTCCACAGGAGACACTGCCCAGGCCCGAGGCCCCGGTACATGCGGTCCCACGGGCTGGTACGCGAGTTGGAGGAACCCGTGCATGCGCCCTCTGCTCGCCCTGGTCCCTCTGCTCCTCTGCGCCTGTGGTGGCGGTGACGACAACCCGCCCAAGGTGGTGCCCACCCCGAGGCAGGTCTCGATCCAGGTGGAGGTCTACGACCCCAAGACCAACTTCGTCTGGGAGGGCGTCGGGGTCGCGGTTCTCGAAGGCGACATGGAGTGGTCCCGCTGCGTGTGCCCGAACCCGGCGCCGAGCTGGTTCTACACCGACAAGTACGGCACGACGCTCCTCTCCGCGTCGCTGCTCGGGGCCGCGGAGATCGGCTTCCAGGAGGACGAGTACGGCCGCGCCGTGCTCGGCCCCTACGCCGACGAGGACGAGGCCTTCGTGCTGCTCGAGATCGGCGCGCCTGGATTCAAGTCGGTGTTCGTCGAGGTGCCGGTCTCGTTCTCCGACCCGAACGTGTTCGTGCAGGTGCCGTTTCCCGGCTAAGTTGCGCGCCGCTTGCCCCCGCACTGGGACTTCTACTTCTGCCGGCTGAACGATCATCTCGCCTCGGTCTTCCTCGACCTCGGCTACGGCCAGGGTCCGCCGCCCGCCGGGCTCACGACGCTGGTCTACGTGTTCGTGCCGATGCGACAGCCGCGCCCGGACGGCCTCTCTTCGCGTGAGGAGGCCGACCGGCTCGCGGCGCTCGAGGACGCGCTGGTGCGGGCGCTGGTGCAGGGCCTGCCGGCGGCCTTCGTCGCGCGGGCCACGACCCGCGGCCACCGCGAGTTCTACTTCTACGCGCAGGACCCGGGCCGGCTCGGTGAGCTGCTCGCTGCGGTGTTCGCGGACTTCTCCGACTACCGCTGCGAGCACGGCACCCGCCCCGACCCCGAGTGGTCGCACTACCGCGAAGTCCTGTTCCCGGCGCCGGTCGAGTTGCAGCTGATGCACAACCGGCACGTGCTCGAGCAGCTGCGCGAACGCGGCGACGACGGCAGCCGCGCGCGGCCGCTGCGCCACCACCTCTACTTCCCGGACTGGAAGTCGCGGATCGCGTTCAGCG
>CAZSKV010000127.1:0-3533 GCA_964607495.1 uncultured candidatus Brocadiaceae bacterium | reverse complement strand
GATCACCATCATGTCCTTCCCGATCTGGTTCCACTTGCCGTCGCCGTCGATGTCCATGACGGTGACCGTCGTGCCATGGATCGTGCCGACGGCGATCTTGGCGGGCGGCAGTTGCTCGTCGGGGAGCACGTAGCGCCACTGGGACTTGGGAACCGCCTTGACGAAGAGCTCGGCGCTCTGGCCTTCGTCCTGGGCGACGGTAGGCAGCGCCAGGGCCACGAACAGGGCCGTGCTGCAGCAGATGGTATGGCTCGGGTACATCCGGTGGATATGTCCTGGGAAAGTCGAGGTTCGGACGAGCATCGAGATTATCCCGGGAATGGGCCCGGAGCCAGGGGGGCCTGGCCCGGACCCTACCGGCTCCAGTCGTGGTGGAACATCTGCCCCGCCGGCCGATCGACCCGCTCGAAGGTGTGCGCGCCGAAGAAGTCGCGCTGGGCCTGGGTCAGGTTCTGCGGCAGGCGGGCCCGCCGGTAGCTGTCGAAGTACGCCAGCGAGGCGCCGAACGCCAGCATCGGCACGCCGTGCTCGGCACCCAGGGCGACGACCTTGCGCCAGGCGGACTGGGCCTCGTTCAGGAAGCCGCCGAGCTGCTCGTCGAGCAGCAGGTTCGGCAGGTTCTTCTGCCGGCGATACGCCTCCTTGATCCGGTCGAGGAAGCGGGCCCGGATGATGCAACCGCCCTTCCAGATCCGCGCGATCTCGCCGAGTTGCAGGTCCCAGTGCTTGGCCTCGCTCGCGGTCCGCAGCAGATCCAGGCCCTGGGCGTAGCTGCACACCTTGCTCGCATAGAGCGCGTCCCGCAGGGCGGCGACGAGCCGATCGTCGCGCACCTGCGCCGGCTTGGGTCCGTGCAGCACGCGGGCGGCCGCGACCCGTTGCTCCTTCTGGCTCGACAGGCAGCGCGCTTCGACCGCGGCGTGGATCGTCGGCAGGGGCACGCCGAGTTCGAGTGCGATCTCGCTGGTCCATCTGCCGGTGCCCTTCTGCCCCGCCCGGTCGACGATCACGTCGACCATCGGCTTGCCGGACTCGGGGTCGGTCTTGCCGAGGATCGTGGCCGTGATCTCGATCAGGAACGAGTTCAGCAGGCCCTGGTTCCAGTCGGCGAAGATCGGCGCCATCTGCGCTGGCGTCAGGCCGAGCACGCCCTGCAGGAAGTCGTAGGCCTCGGCGATCAACTGCATGTCGCCGTACTCGATGCCGTTGTGCACCATCTTGACGAAGTGCCCGGCTCCGCCCGGGCCGATGTAGGTCACGCAGGGACCGTCGTCGACCTGCGCCGCGATCCGGGTCAGGATCGGCGCGAGTTCGTCGAACGCGCTCCGCGGGCCGCCGGGCATCAGGCTCGGTCCCTTGAGCGCGCCCTCCTCGCCACCCGACACACCCATGCCGACGAAGCGGAGGCCGAGCGCCTGCAGCTCCTGGTCGCGGCGTTCGGTGTCGCGCGGATGGGAGTTGCCTGCGTCGATGATCAGGTCACCCTTCTCGAGGTGCGGCACGAGCGAGCGGATCGTCTCGTCGACGGCGGCGCCGGCCTTGACCATCAGCACGATGCGGCGCGGTCGCTGCACGGAGTGCACGAACTCCGCGACCGTGAGGGCGCCGTGCACGGGGTCGCCCTTCTGCACCTCGGTGCGCAGGAACGCCGTGACCTTCTCGGTGCTGCGGTTGAACACCGAGATCGGGAAGCCGCGGCGGGCGATGTTGAGGGCCAGGTTCTGGCCCATGACGGCGAGGCCGATCAGGCCGATCTGGGACGTTGCGGTGGTCACGGGCATGTTGGTGGAGGTTTCGGCAGGCTCTCGGGTCCGGGATTAGACCAGTCCCTCCGGCAGGGCCTGCAGGAAGTTCTGGCCGTAGGGCTTCGTGCGGGCGCGGGGGTCGAGCACGACCACGCGGCCGCGGTCCGTGCTGCTGCGGATCAGGCGGCCGAACCCCTGCCGGAACTTGACGATCGCTTCGGGCAGCGAGTGCTCCTGGAACGGGTTGCCACCGCGCGCCTTGATCGCGGCCAGGCGGGCCTCGACCAGCGGATGTCCGGGCTGGGCGAACGGGAAGCGCGCGATCACGAGCAGCGTCAGGGCTTCGCCCGGCAGGTCGATGCCCTCCCAGAGGCTGTCGGTGCCGACCAGGACCGAGCTCGGCTCCTGCAGCTTCCGCTGCAGCAGGCGCGCGAGCGGCGCCTGGCCCTGCACGAGCAGGGGGATGCCCGCCTGCGCGAGCGGGGCCGCGAGGGCCTCCTGCACTTCGCGCACGAAGGCCCACGAGGTGCAGAGCACGAGCGCACGGCCCCCGTTCGCGAGCACGTGCGCGACGATCCGCTGCGTGCTCGCGGCCGCGAACTCGCGCGGGGCTGCGCCCGGATCCGGCAGCGCCTCCTCGACCACGAGTTCGACCTGGCGCGGATAGTCGAACGGCGATCCGAGCACGAGCGTGTGGCACGCCGCGATGCCGAGCTGGCGGCGCAGCCACGTGAACTCGCGATCCTGCCTCCCGGCGGAGAGCGTGGCCGAGCACAGGATCGCGCTCTTGCCTGGTCCGAACACGTGCTGGCGCAAGGCCGCGCTCACGTCGAGTGGCGCGAGGCAGAGCCGCACGCCGCGCTGGTCGCGCTCCAACCAGCGCACGTGCGCGGGCCCACCGGCGTCCGCCGGCGCGCCGCTGCACAACCGGCCGAGCACCGCCTGCGCGGCCAGCAGGCCGTTGGCCCGCGCGGTCAGTTCGGTCTTGAGGTCGACGCGCTCGGCGCTGCCGGCACAATCCAGGACTGCCTCGGCCAGCGCGCCGAGCTGTGGTCCGAGCGGGTCCTGCAGCGACTCCTCGCCGAGCGCCAGCGTGCCCGAACCGGGCGCCGCGACCCTGGCCTCGAGTTCGGCGAAGAAGCGCGGAACCTCGCGCCGCAAGCCCTCGACCAGCTCCTTGGCGTGGGCCGAGCCGTGCGCGTCGAGCAGGCTCTTGCGCGCACGGCGTGGATGCAGGCGCTTGAGGTGCCAGAGCAGGCTGCCTTGCGTGAGCGTGAGCCCGAGGCTCTCGGTGGCGATGCGTTCGAGGTGGTGCGCCTCGTCGAAGATCACCAGCTCGTGCGCGGGCAGGTACGAGGTGCCCGCCATGCGCAGTGCGACGTCGGCCATGTAGAGCGCATGGTTCACGATCAGGATCGACGCGGTCTCGAGCCGCCGGCGCGCGCGTTGCCAGTGGCAGGGTTCGTAGTGCTTGCACAGGCGGTTCAGGCAGTTGCCGTGCTCGGCGCGCACCTCGTCCCAGACCTCGTCACGAACGGGTTCGGGCAGGTCGTGGCGCAGTCCTTCGCGCGTCGTCAGCGACCAGTCGGCCAGGCGCTGCAGTTCGGCTCGCTGCGTCGCGTCGGCGAAGAGCAGGTCCTGCTCGGTGCGCGCGAGGTGCATGCGGCGCAGACAGAGGTGGTGGTTCCTGCCGACGACGCTGACCGCCGACCACTCGAACGGCAGCGTGGCCTTCAGGAACGGCAGGTCCTTGTGCTCGAGCTGCTCCTGCAACGCGATCGTGCGCGT
>CAZSKV010000126.1:0-22797 GCA_964607495.1 uncultured candidatus Brocadiaceae bacterium | reverse complement strand
CTCGCGCGCTCTGGCGGCGTGCACGACGAGTTCACGTTCACCGGTGGCGTGGCCAAGAACAGCGAAGCGACCAAGGCCCTGCGCCAGCTCGTGCAGGAGAACTACGGCGCGCGCCAGCTCAACATCTCACCGGACTCGATCTACACCGGTGCGCTCGGCGCGGCGCTCTTCGCGCTGCGGGACGCGCACAAGGGCGGCGGGGAGGCGGCAGCATGAGTTCCCAGATCCTGCACACGGCCGGCATCGACGTCGGCTCGGCCGCGGTGAAGATCGCGATCGTCCGCTCGGATGCAGCCGCCGGCGACACCCTGCTCGCGAGTTGCACCGAGCAGATCCGGCGGCGCGACCCGCACGACGTCGTCGACAGCGCGCTCGCGCAGGCGCTCGCGACCGCGAAGCTCTCGCGCGAGAATCTCGACTACATCGCGACCACCGGCGAGGGCGAGCTCGTCGAGTTCAGGACCGGCCACTTCTACGGCATGACGACCCATTCGCGCGGCGGGCTCTTCCTCGAACCGCAGGCGCGCGCGGTGATCGACATCGGCGCGCTGCACGCGCGCGCGATGCAGATCGACGCCAAGGGCAAGGTGCTCGGCTACCGCATGACCAACCAGTGCGCGTCGGGGTCCGGGCAGTTCCTGCAGAACATCTGCCGCTACCTCGGCGTCACGATCCACGAGATCGGACCGCTGTCGCTGCAGAGCAAGAACCCCGAGCCCTGCTCGTCGATCTGCGCGGTGCTCGCCGAGACCGACGTGATCAACATGGTGTCCCGCGGCGTGCCGATCCCCGACATCATCAAGGGCATCCACGTGTCGATGGCGGGACGTTACCTGAAGCTGCTGACGGCGCTGCAGGTGCGGGGCAAGGTGCTGCTCAGCGGCGGCCTGGCGCAGGACGTCGGCCTGCTCGCGGCGATGCGCGAGGGGGCGACCGACACCAACCTGATGGAGATCGGCGTGCACGAACACTCCCCGATCGCCGGGGCGCTCGGGGCGGCGATCTGGGGCGCGTTCCGGCTGCGCAAGCTCGGCAGGAAGGGGCTCGCGCTGAGTGGAGGGGAGGCATGAGCGCCTTTTCCGGCATGACCGCGATCGTCAGCGGCGGCGGCGGCGGCATCGGTTCGGCCGTGGTCGAGATGCTGCTCGGCGAAGGGGCATCGGTGTTCAGCATCGACCTGCCGGACGAGACCCCGCCCCGCGGGGCGCGCCACCTGCCCTGCGACCTGTCCCGTGTCGACGAGCTGCAGCGGCTCGAGGCGGAGCTGCGGGAGCTCTGCCCGCGCGTCGATCTGCTGGTGCACTGCGCTGGCATCACCCGGGATGGAGCCCTGTGGAAGATGACCGATGCCGACTGGCAGGCGGTCATGCGGGTCAACCTCGATTCGGCTTTCTGGCTGCTGCGCTTCGCGGCCGAGCGCATGCGCGAACAGAAGAGCGGCGCGATCGTGCTCGTGACGTCGATCAATGGCGAGCGCGGCAAGATCGGCCAGGCCAACTACGCGGCCAGCAAGGCGGGCCTGATCGCGCTCGGCCGCACGGCAGCGCGCGAGCTCGGCAAGCACGGCGTGCGGGTGAACCTGGTCGCCCCCGGACTGATCGACACGCGGATGACCGCGAACCTGCCCGAGGACGTCAAGGCGCGGGCCGTCGAGGAGTCGGCGCTGAAGCGGATCGGCCGCCCGGCCGAGGTCGCGCAGGCCGTGCGGTTCCTGTGCTCCGAGCAGAGCTCGCTCGTGACCGGGCAGGTGCTGCGCGTCGATGGTGGCCAACTGATCGGATGAACCCATGAACGACAAGACCTACGAGTGGGAGGACGTGCGCGTCCGCAACCTGACCCCGAAGGACCTCGATGCCGTGGTCGCCCTCGATGCGAAGGTGACCGGCCGGCGCCGCGAGGAGTACTTCAGAACCAAGCTGGCCCAGGCCCTGCACGAGACCGGCGTGCGCGTCTCGCTCGCCGCCGAGCTCGAGGGCGCGTTCGTCGGCTTCCTGTTGTGCCGGGTCTGGTACGGCGAGTTCGGGGCGATGGAGCCCTTCGGCGTGCTCGACACCTTCGGCGTGCATCCCGATTTCGCACGGCATGGCGTCGCGCGCGCGCTCCTGCGCCAGTTGCGCGTGAACCTGCAGGGCCTCGGCATCCAGCGCCTGCAGACCGAGGTGGCCTGGGACAGCCCCGAGCTGCTGGCCTTCTTCCAGCACGTCGGCTTCCGGCCGGCGGCGCGGCTGTGCCTGGACCTGGATCTGGAGAACGCGAAGAAGCGCGAGGAAGCGCAGCTCGCGGCCCGCTGAGCGCAGACTGGATCCGGGCGCGCACGCCCCACAGACTCACGCGCGCATGCGTCGAGTCCGCACTCCCGCTCCCGTCCTCGCGGCCCTGCTCGCTGCCTGCAGCGCGGCGCCCGCACCCGAGGCGTGGCACTGGCGCCTCCTGCCGGACACGGGATCGCGCGCGAGCCTGCGCGGCCTGTCCGCACTCAGCGCCGAGGTCTGCTGGGTCGCCGGGGCTCAGGGCACCGTGCTGCGCACGCGCGACGGCGGCCGCACCTGGCAGCGCGTGGGGCCGCCGGGCTGCGAGGCGCTCGACTTCCGCAGCGTGCGCGCATTCGACGCGGACACCGCCTGGATCGCGAACGCGGGCGCGCCGGCGCGCATCCTGCGCACCGAGGATGGCGGCGTGCACTGGACGCTCGCGCACGAGGACGCGCGCCCGGCGGCGTTCTTCGACTCGCTCGCGGCCTGGGACCGCCGCTGCGGGCTCGTGCTCGGCGACCCGATCGAGCGGCGCTTCACGCTGCTGCAGACGCGCGACGGGGGCAGGACCTGGCAGGCGGACACGATCGGAGCCCTGCCGGAGGCGGCGAGCGGTGAAGCCGCGTTCGCCGCGAGCAATTCCTGCATCGCGGTGCACGGCGCGGAGGCAGCCTGGCTCGTGACCGGCGGGACCCGGGCGCGGGTGCTGTTCAGCACGGACGCCGGCGCGCACTGGCAGCAGGCGCCGTTGCCGCTCGCGCAGGGCAACGCGTCGGCCGGTGCGTTCGGCGTCGCCTTCCGGGACGCCGCGCATGGCGTGGTCGTCGGCGGCGACTACGCGCGGGAACGCGAGCCGGCGGGCACCGCGGCGTGGACCGCGGACGGCGGACGCACCTGGCTGCCCGCGCAGCCGGGACCGGACGGCTACCGCTCGGATGTCGCCTGGTTGTCAGGCACCGGAACGTCCTGCATCGCGGTCGGACCCTCGGGTACGAGCCTGTCCGGCGACGGCGGCAAGACCTGGCAGCAGGTCAGCGCCGAAGGATTCCACGCGGTGGAGGTCGCGGCGGACGGCGCGGTGTGGGCGTGCGGTGGCGGCGGGCGGGTCGCCGTCCGGAAGTAGCGGGGTCCGGCAGGGGATGGATCCCTGCGCCCCGAGACCTAACCTGCCCGCCCTGTGAATCTCCCGCAGCGCAAGCTCCTCGTCGCTGGCCTGCTGGCTGCCTTCGTCTGCCAGGGCTTCCTCGTCTACACCGACCCGGTCGCGGCCGAACGGCCGCCGCTCTCCGCGGAGGCCCAGCGTGGCCGCAGCATCTGGCTGGCGAAGAACTGCTTCGCCTGCCATCAGATCTACGGCTTCGGCGGCTTCATCGGGCCCGATCTGACCAATGCGGCGCAGCGCGTGCCGCGCGCGCGCCTCGACGAGCTGCTGACCAAGGGCAGCAAGCAGATGCCGGCGTTCGGTCTCGGCAAGGCCGAGATCGACGCCATCGAGCAGTACCTGCGCGCGATCGATCGCACCGGCCAGGGGCAGGCGCGCCAGCGCGTGCCGCCGCCGGTCGCGGCCGTGAACGCGGCGATCGACGCGCGGATCGGCGCGGCCGAGCCGGGGGTGCAGCAGGGCCGGCAGCTCTTCGCCGCGTTCTGCGCGAGTTGCCACGTGCCACTGCGCGCAAACCCGCTCGGCCTCGGGATGGCGCCGGATCCCACCGGCATCGCGAACCGGCTGTCGGTCGCCGAGATCGAGCGCACGGTGACGGAGGGACGCGCCGAGCGCGGCATGCCGCCGGCGGCCCTCGCGAAGGAGCAACGTGAGGTCGTGATCGCCTACCTGCAATGGCTGGCCAAGGTGCGCCCCGAACTGCTGCAAGCGACCGGTGGCGAGAACGAACTCGGGGCCTTGCCGTGGTGGGAGTTCCGATGAGCGCCGACCGCATCGTCACGACGCAGCTGCGGATGGGCCTCGCCTGCCTGCTGCTCGCGATCCTCGGGGGTGCTGCGAGCGTCCTGCACTACGTGCCGGCAAGCTCGCTCTGGCTCAACGAGCACGGCCTGACGCTGCCCAAGCTGCGGCCAGTGCACACGACCTTCGTCACGCTGTGGATCTACGGCGCGGCGATCGCGGCGGTCTACCACTGGATCGCGCACCAGCCCGGCGGCCTGCGCCGTGGCGACATCCTGCGCTTCCGCTTCCACACGTTCTGCTGGCTCGCGAGCGGCGCCGGGATCCTGTTGACCACGTTGCTCGGGATCTCGTCGGGCCGCGAGTACCTCGAGTTCCACCCGCTCTTCGCGATCCCGCTGCTGGCCGGTTGGTTGGCCTTCGCGTGGTCGTTCGTGAAGCGTGCGTTCCCGGACTTCTGGGGCCGGCCGGTCTACGTCTACATGTGGAGCGTCGGCGTGTGCCTGTTCGCCTACGCGTTCACCGAGGCGCACGCCTGGCTGCTGCCGGGCGTAGGCGAGCGGCCGTTGCGCGACCTGCAGCTGCAGTGGAAGTCGTGCGGCACGCTGGTCGGCTCGTTCAACTTCATGGTCTACGGCACGATCGCCTACCTGCGCGAGCGCGTGACCGGCGACGCGAAGAGCGGCCACAGCTTCACCGCGTTCCTGCTCTTCGGCGTCGGATGCCTGAACTCGTTCACGAACTACGTGCACCACACCTACCACGTGCCCGGTGCCGAGGCGGCGAAGTGGATCGCATTCCTCGTGTCGATGGCCGAGGTCGTGATCCTGTGGCGGGTGTTCCAGGACGTGATCAACAGCCTGCGGGCGGGCGCCCCGGGGCACCCGGTGCTGCGCTTCCTCGCGAGCGCGCGCAACTGGAACTGCTTCAACCTCGTCTACGCGATCGCGATCTCGGTGCCGAACCTGAACTCGATCATCCACGGCACGCACGTGGTCGCCGCGCACGCGATGGGCGCAGAGATCGGCATCGACTCGATGGTGCTCTTCGGCGCGCTGGTGTTCTTCCTGCCGCAGACGGCGGGGCCGGGTCTGGTCCTGAACCTGCGCGCGCTCAACTGGTCGGCGGGAGCCCTGGTCGTCTGGCTGACGACGATCGGCGTCGCGAACGGTTGGACGCGCTATCACGGGGAGGTGCCGCCGCAGTGGGTGACGGGAGGCTTCTGGGTGTTCCCGGTGCTCGGCAGCGCGGTGGCGCTCAGCGTGCTCGGGCTCGTCGTCCGCTACGGCGTTCCGCTCGTGCGCACGGAGCCTGTGGCGGCCGCGGCGGGGCTGCAGGGTGCCGAAGGCACGCAGTAGCTGCCTCTACGCGTGGTCTCAGATGCGGAGCCGGCAGCCGCTGGTCGGGGTCTCGCGCACTTCGAGGCCGCTGAGTCCGGGCAGGCGCTCCCAGATCCATGCTGCGAGCACTTCGCAGGTCGGGTTCGCGAGGCCGGGGATTTCGTTCAGCAGCCTGTGGTCGAGGGCCGCGTGGATGGCGTGCCAGCGCGCCTGCAGGTCCGCGAAGTCGACGACCCAGCCGAGCCGTGGATCGATGGGGCCGGCGACTTCGACCCGGACGCAGTAGGAATGGCCGTGCACGCGGTGGCATGGGTGGCCCGCTGGCACCTGCGGCAGGGAGTGCGCCGCTTCGAACCCGAACTCGCAGAACACCTCGGTGGTGGGCATGGCCGCAGGATCGCGCCGCAGCCCCCGGGGCCGAAGACTCTCTCCTTCGCGTGAGGTTGCGGTCCGACCGCAATTGTCCTTCCGGGCGAGAATTGCAGCATTCGAAGATGCCGCTCACGCACACGTTGGCCAGGTCCGAGGTGCTCGCGCTCTACCGCGCAATGCTCCGCATCCGGCGGTTCGAGGAGACGCTCGGCCAGTTGGTGGCACAGGGCCGCATCGGTGGCACGACGCATCTGTGCGCGGGGCAGGAGGCGGTGCCGGTCGGGGTGTCGCAGCATCTCACGCCTGCCGATCTCGTGGTCAGCACGCACCGCGGCCATGGGCACCTGCTCGCGAAGGGTGGCGATCCGTTCCGCATGTTCGCCGAGTTCGCGGGCAAGCAGGCGGGCTACTGCGAGGGCAAGGGGGGCAGCCAGCACACCGCGGTGCCCGCGCTCGGGCACATGGGCAGCAATGGCATCACCGGCGGCGGCCTGCCGATCGGCGCCGGGCTCGCGCTCGCGCAGCAGATGCTCGGCACCGGCCGCTGTGTCGTCGCCTACCTCGGGGACGGCGCCGCGACCACCGGCAACTTCCACGAGACGATGAACGTCGCGGCACTGTGGCGGCTGCCGCTCGTGTTCGTGCTCGAGAACAACGGCTACGCGATGTCGACGCCGGTCGAACGGGCGGCGGCGTGCGCGAGCTTCGTCGAGTGGGCCGAACGCTACCGCGGGATGGTCGCGGCCAAGGTCGACGGCAACGACGTGGTGCTCGTCGCCGAGGCCGTGGCGCCGCTGCTCGAGCGCGCGCGGCGCGGCGAGGGCCCGGCGTTGCTCGAGTGCACGACGTATCGCCACTTCGGCCACAGCAAGAGCGATCCCTGCGCCTATCGGACCCGCGCCGAGGAGCAGTCCTGGCGCGCGCGCGATCCGCTGCTCGTGCTCGCGGAGCGCGGCGCGTTGACCGCAGAAGAGCGGGACCTGGCCGAGGCCGAGATCGGGGCCGAGATCGCGGCAGCCGCCGAGCGCGCGCTGCAGGCCGAACCCGGCGACGAGGCCGTGGCCCTCGCGCACATCGACCTCCCCACCATCCCGGGAGAACATCCCCATAACAAAGTACGCGGTACTTTGTCACTAACCGAGGCGCTGCGGGAGACGCTGGCCGAGGAGATGGAGCGGGATGCGCGGGTGGTGCTGATCGGCGAGGATCTGGGGGTCTACGGCGGGGCGTTCGGGGTCACACGCGGACTCGTGCAGAAGTTCGGTGCGCAGCGGGTGCGCGAGACGCCGATCTGCGAGAACACGCTCGTCGGGCTCGCGACCGGCGCGGCGGTCGGTGGCCTGCGGCCGGTGGTCGAGCTGATGTTCGGGGACTTCGTGACCTGTTGCATGGATGCGCTCGTCAACCATGCGGCCAAGCTGCGCTACATGTATGCCGGCCAGGTCCAGGTGCCGTTGACGCTGCGCATGCCGATCGGCCGGCGCAATGGCTACGGCGCGACGCACTCGCAGAGTCTCGAAGGCTGGTTCCTGCATGTCCCCGGCCTCGCGGTCGTCTGTCCGGCGACCGTGGCCGACGCCGTCGGTCTGTTGCGCACGGCGATCCGCACCGACGCGCCGGTGATCTTCCTGGAGCCCAAGCTGCTCTACCCGGTCCGCGGGCCGGTGCCCGCAGGCGACTACGTCGTGCCGCTCGGCAAGGCGCGGCTCGACCGCGTGGGCCGTGACCTGACGCTCTTCACCTACGGTCAGGCGCTGCCGCTCTGCCAGCAGGCCGCCGACGAGCTTGCGGCGCAGGGCCACTCGCTCGAGATCATCGACCTGCGTTCGCTCGCGCCGCTCGACCTCGAGACCTGCGTCGCCTCGCTGCACAAGACTGGCCGCGGCCTGTGCGTGCAGGAGGCCTGCGAGATCGGCGGCGTCGCCGACGTGTTGCTCGCGGCCCTGCAACAGCGTGCGTTCGGCGTGCTGCACGCGCCGCTCGAGAAGGTCGCTTGCCGCATGGTGCCGGTGCCCGCATCGCCGGCGCTCGAGGCGATCGTGATGCCCTCGGTCGGTCGCGTCGTCGCGGCGGCGCACCGGCTGCTGACGGAATACTGAGGCGCATGCCTGTCATCCAACACGTGCCCTACCTCGGTTCGGCCGAAGAGGACGTCCTGCTGACCAGCTGGCTGGTCGAAGTCGGCCAACGGGTCAAGAAGGGCCAACCGCTCGCCGTCATCGAGACGCTCAAGGCCGCATTCGAGGTCGAGGCCGAGCACGAAGGCATCCTGCTGCAGCACCTGGCCGCGGCCGGGACGCGCGTCCCCGCCAGCGCCGGACTCTGCGTGATCGGCGCCGCAGGTGAGCAGGCCGCGCCGCACCAGCCTCCAGCGCAGCCGCCTCCCGCGCCCCAACCTCCCGCGCCCACCCGCGTCGCGCCGGCCGCACTGCAGCGTGCCAGACAACTCGGCGTCGATCCACGGCAGGTGCCGGGCACCGGCAAGGACGGCCTGGTGCGCGTTGCCGACGTCGAACGCGCAGCCGGCGCGGGCCGTCTGGACCCGGCCTTCGTCGCGCTCGTGCGCAAGGACGCGCCCGCCTTCTCCCGGCTCGGCTCCGACCTCAAGCTCGCGCTCTACCGCAAGCACGGCGCCGTGCTCGGCGACGGCTGCACCTTCGCCCCCGGGTCGCTGCTGCTCGTCGACGAGATCGTGGTCGGCAAGGAGGCGCACTTCGGCCCGGAGACGCAGATCGAGGCCAGGCGCCTGAGCGCTGGCGACCTGCTGCACTTCGGTGCGCGCTGTCGTGTGCGCGCGACCCGGATCGTCTGCGGTGACAACGCGTTCTTCACCGACGACATCGAGATCGGCGGGGGTGGCGCGCTCGATCCGCAAGCATGTCTGCAGGTCGGCAGTCATGGCTTCGTCGGCGAGCACGTGCACCTGAACCCCTGCCGCCCGCTCGTGATCGGCGACGAGGTCGTGATCTCGCGCCAGGCCGTCGTGATGACCCACTCGTTCGGCGGCTCGGCCCTCGCCGGCTATCCGGTCCGCTTCGCCGGCGTGACGCTCGGCGATGGGTGCCAGATCGGCATCGGCGCGGTGCTCTTCCCCGGCGTCGAGGTCGGCGCCGGCGCGATCGTGCTCTCGGCCTCGTCGGTCGTGGCTTCCGTGCCTCCCGGGCGGCTCTACGGCGGTGTGCCGGCGCGCGACCTGAAGAGCGCTGCCATCACCCTGACCCCCGCGCAGGTGGCCGAAACCGTGGCCGGGCTCGTGCAGGAGTTCCGCGCCCAGATGGCCGCACGTGGCCACGAGGTCCGCGTGCAAGACCTCGGCGGGCGGCTGCGGCTCGAGGCGGACGACGGGGCCGCGCGCCACGTGCTCCTCGTCGCGAGGAGCTGGCCGGCCTCCGAGTGGGATGCCCTCGACGCAGAGGTCGGTGCATTCGACCTCGGTGGCATGCGCGTGCGTGGTCTGGAGACGCCGCTCGCCGCCGCGTTCCGCGAGTTCCTGCGCAAGCGCGGAGTCCGCCTGCATCCGCGCACCTGGGCCTACCGTGGAGGCTGGTTGTGAACGACCGCCGCACGGAACCGGCCGATGCACGCTGCGCCTACAGCCTGCCGCACTACCGCCACATCCTGCGCGCGGCGCAGCGCGAGCACTGGCTGCCGCGGGTCCAGGAGGTCGCGCACGCATTGCCCGCGCGCCCGTTCTGCCTGATCCGGCACGACGTCGACATCACGCCCTGGGCAGCGCTGACCATGGCCGAAGTCGAGTGCGAAGAGGGGGTTTGCACGACCTACTACTTCCGCCTGCATGCTCCTACCTACAACCTGCTCGAGCCAGCGTCCGCAGCGGTCGTCGCGCGGATCGCGGCGATGGGTCATGAGGTCGGCTTGCACTATGAACCAGGGTTCTTCCTCGAGCGCGGTCAGGATCCGGTCACGGGCACCCGCCGCGACCTGCGGATCTTCGAGGACCTGCTCGGCACGAGGACCTTCACGATCGCGCAGCACCAGCCGGCCCAGGGGCCCGTGCTGGCCGACATCTCGCCGGACCACCCCTGCGCCTACCAACCGGCGCTGGTGCGCGAGATCCCGTACTTCGGCGACTCCGGCTTCCATTGGCGCGAAGGCTGCGTGTGCACGAAGTTGCACCACCCCCGTCTGCACACCCTGATCCACCCGCACTCGTGGGTGCGCGACCAACGCAGCTGGCAGGATGTGCTGCGCGCGCATGCAGCCGAGCTCAGCGGGCGGATGCAACTCGGGATCGAGCAGTACATCGCCGAAGTCGAGGCCTATCTGGCGAAACGACCCGAACTCGACCGGCAGCGGGCCGCGCAGTACCCCGCCCCTTGACCGGCGACGGAACAGGCGCGCCACGCCTTTCGTCGATGGTCCGGCTGACCATGCATCCAGCGGCAACGTGCCGTTGGCGCTGGCGGCCTGCCCCCGTTTCTACCCCAGAGAAATGCACATGCGCACCCTCGTCTGTTCGGCCCTGGCCCTCGTGGGCCTCGGTACCGATGCCCTCGCCCAGTCTGTCGTCGTCCCCGCGGCGAACGCAGCCGCCCGTGGCACCGGCGGTCTGAACACGCTGACCCGCAACGCCGCCAATCCGCGCACCTACATGCTCGGTCTGCCCGCGGCCGAACTGGCTGGGATCCCAGTCGGTTCGATCATCAACGGCCTGAGCTTCCGCGCGAGCATCACGGCCTCCAACGCGGCCACCTGGCCACCCACCGACACGTCCTGGGTCAACTACGACATCTCGGTCGGCAACGCGATCGCGCTCGGAACCTGGACCACGACCTTTGCCAGCAACTTCTCCGGCACGCCAGTCAAGGTCCGGTCCGGTGCGATGACGATCGAAGCCGGGACCTTCACCAACAACACCGCCCTGCCGGCGCCGCAGCCGAACGCCTGGGGCGACTTCTACTGGGATTTCCAGACGCCGTTCACCTACACCGGCGGCGACCTCGCGATCCTGTTCTCGCACGATGGCAGCAGCCAGGCGACGAGCAACCTCTTCCTCGACACGATCGCCAGCGTCGCGGCGACGGGACTCGGTTACTCGGGTTCCACCTACAACGCGACGGTCGGGGCCTTGACGACCTTCAGCATCCCGCGCGTGCACTACGGCTTTGGCAAGGCCTGCCCCGGCACCGGCGGCAAGCTGCCGAATCTCGTGCAGAGCAACAACGTGACCGGTGGTGGCGCGGTGACCTTCGCGATCGGCAACGGCCCGGCGAGTGCCCCGGCCGTCTACGTGTTCGGCTCGAACCAGGTCAACATCCCGCTGCCGAACGGCTGCACCCTCTACATGCCACCCTTGGCGACGCTCGGCACGACGCTGTCGGCGTTGGGCCGCGCGAAGTTCTCGGCCACGCTGCCGGCCGGCATCGCCGCCACGGTCTACGTGCAGAGCGTCCTGCTCGACGCCGGCGCGTTCGGTGGCTACACGGCCTCGAACGCGGTCACGTTGACCATCAAGCCCTGAGCTGAACAGGAACGGCTCGGGCTGATGCGGCTTCAGCGCAGCAGCCCGAGCGCCTTGCCCGGCTTCCACTCCGGCCACTGGCCCTTGGCCGGCCTGGCGCCGAGGTGAACCGCGAGGACCTCGGCGAACACGTCACGGAAGTCGGTTGTGACCGGCAGGTCGCGGCTCTCGTAGAGGTCGTTTTCGGCGAGTCCGAGCCATTTGCCGTGCACCTTCTTGCCGGCGACCCCACCGCCGAACGCGAGCATCAAACCACCGTGACCGTGGTCCGTCCCGCGATTGCCGTTCTCGCGGCACGTGCGGCCGAACTCGGTCATCGTCAGCACGAGCGTGCGCGCGAAGTGCTCGCCGAGATCCTGCGCGAAGGCCGCGAGCGTTCCGCCGAGGTGCGCGAGCATGCGCGCGATCTGGCCCTCGGCATCGCCCTCATTGGCGTGGTGATCCCAGCCGCCGTAGTCGGCACAGGCGACTTCGAGCAGCTCGCCGCTCTTCACGACGCGCGCGATCCGGCTGAGCTTCGCGGCGAGTGGACCCTGGGGATACGCCGCCGCATTGGCAGACCGGCCGAGCACCTCCTGGTAGCGGCGCAGTGCGTCGATCGTCGCGCGTCCGGCCGCGATCACGTCGTCGTCGCGCCGCGGCATGGCGTCCATGGGCTGCGAATCGGCATAGAGCCGGTCGACGATCTCCTGCGCATTGCTGCCGCGCAGCGTCGCGTCGTCCGGGGCTGCGAGCACCGGGTAGTCGCCGCGCAGCGCGCGCGGCAGGAGCGTTTGCAGTGCCAGTGCACGCAGCAGTGGTTCGCCGGGCTTGCGCGTGGCGTGCAGGTGCCGGTTCAACCAACCGCTGCGCACCGTGCGCAGGCCCGGAGCCCCGTACTCCATGAAGTCCTGCGCGTCGAAGTGGCTGCGTGTCGGATGTGGCGAACCGACGTTGATCACCGGCGCGAACTGGCCTGCGTTCCAGAACGGCAGCAGCGGCGCGAGCGCGGGGTGCAGGCCCCAGTAGCCATCGAGGTCGAGCGGGTGCACCTCCTCGTCCATGCCGATGGCGAGCGTGGGTCTCAGGGTCGGGTAGAGCTTGTCGCCGTGTGGGATCAAGGTCGCGAGCGCGTCCTGGCCACCACGCAGGAAGATCGCGACCAGCAGGCGCGGTGACGACCCGAGCGAGGCGGGCAGGGAAGGTGCGAGAGACAGTGCAGTCATCGCCTTCGCGAAGTCGCGGCGCGAGAGGATCATTGGCGTTGAAACTCCGGGGATGCAAGCAGCAGGCCGACGAGCACCGGGCCGAGGGCCCTGGGTTTGCCTTCAGCGCGCCCAGCGAGGTGCTCCTGGAGGGCCTGGTCGAGCACCGCGCGGGTCCGCGCGCTCATGCCGGCCGGGAGCAGGCGTGCCGCGAGCTGCTCGGGCCATGCTCTCACGATCTTGGGGTGCAGGCCATCGAGCACGTCGGCGCCGATCCGCACTCCCGGAATCCGGCCTTGTGCGAGATCCTGGGCGAAGCGCCAGCGCACGGCCATGACCCCGGGATCGCACCAGGCTTCTGCCTGGTCGTAGTAGCCGGTGGGATCGTCGCAACCGTAGATCGGTTCGCCGAGCTGCGCGAGCCAGCGGTGCAGACCTTCGGTCGAGTCCACGCTGGCGTGCGTCGCGCGCAGGGCGCTGACCACCAGTTCGAAGGGTCGCTTGAACTTGCCCTGGAAGGACGCTGGCGCGAAGAACTCGGGGGATGCGACGATTGCCTTGACCATCGCCGGCACGTTGCCCTTGGTCTGCCGGAACACCCCGGCGACCCGTTCGACGAGAGGCTCTTGCGGCGCGTCGGCGACCAGGTATCTGCAGAGCTTCCAGGCGACGAAGCGCGCCGTACCTGGGTGCGATGCCAGCAGATCGAGCACCTGTTCGCCTTCGTTCTGGCCGTGCTTGCGGTCGTGCTCGATCGTGCGGCCGAGCAGGACCTTGTCCTTGTCGCAGTGCATGTCGGCACGGAATCGGAACCCCGAACCCTCCGTGGCCGTGAGATCGATGCTCCAGCCGGTCAGGACCCTGGCGAGCTCGGTCACGTCCTTCTGCACATAGCCGTTGTCGACACCGAGGGTGTGCAGCTCGAGCAGCTCGCGCGCGTAGTTCTCGTTGAGTCCGCGCTGTTTGGCGATGTCGATCGCCTCCTGGCCGCGGGCCCGGGACTTCGTGCGCAACCTGGCGTCGAGTCCGATCGCACGCACCTCAGCCGCGGAGAGCGGTCGCCGGGACAGCGAGTTGTCCAGGTAGATCAACATCGCGGGGTGATGCGCGCTCTTGTGCAGCAGCGCCGGAAACGTGCCCAGCGCCTCGGCACGGATCACTTCCCGCTCCCAGTCGGGCAGGAGATAGCGGACGTCGTCCTTCTGCACGCAGACGTTGAAGTGGTTGCGGAAGAAGTCGGCCAGGACCTCGCGCACCTGGTTGGCGCCGAAGATCGCGCGCAGCAGCACCGCGTCGCGCGTCTCCCTGCCGGGCACGTTGCGCAGGCGCTCACGCTCGGCGCGCGCCTGGTCGGTCTTGCCCTCTGCGGGCGCGCGGTAGGTCTGCACCAAGGCGGTGCAGCCGAGCCCGAGCGAGGCCATGCCTGCGAGGCGTTCGGTGAGCAGTTGCGGCTCCTGTGCGCCGGCCGCAAGCTGCATGTCGAGCCAGCCCTCGAGTCCCTGCGCGCGGATCTCTGCGGCCATCTGCGGCGTCGTTCCAAAGGCCAGGCGCGAGAGCACGTGGGCGATGCGCTCGCTGCCGTTGAGCGGCGAGGAGTCGACGGCAGGCCGGTCCTGGGCGAAGAGCCCGGTGCCCAGCGCCAAGGCGAGCAAGGGTCGCATCAGCTCACCTCCGGGGCTACCGCTTCCGGTGCCCGCTCGACGATCGGCTCGGGCTGCAGAACCGCGGGCTTGAGAGCACGGGCCCGCGAGACCAGGAACCACGCGACGGGCAGGACTCCGCCCAGCACGAAGATCGCGCCGCCGATCAGGCGCATCCAGGTCAACGCCTGGAAGGTCTCGCCGAGCACGAACTCCTGGGAACGCGCGGCGAAGTAGCCTTCGGACACGACCTTCTCGATCTGGACGAGACCGAGCGGCAGCGTGTCGAGCAGGACCATCAGCATCAGGCCGAGGTTCAACGACCAGAACGCGATCCGCAGCAGCGTCGCATTCCAATGTGCAGCCGGCAGCAGGTGCCGCACGCAGAACAGGATCGCGGCGAGCGCCAGATTGCCGTAGACGCCCATCAACGCCGCGTGCCCGTGGTTGACGGTCAGGTAGGTCCCGTGCTCGTAGTAGTTGGCGATCGGCAGGTTGATCACGAAGCCGAACACGCCGGCGCCGAGGAAGTTCCAGAAGCCCACCGCGAGCAGGAAGCGGAACGCATCGGTCTGGCCGAAGGCGTTCGCCGGCGCACCGTCCTCGCGCAGCGCAGTCTCCGGCATGCGTGAGGTGCGCCAGGCGTCGACGGTCAGCAGGATCAACGGCACGATCTGCAGCGTCGAGAACACGCTGCCGATCGCCAGCGTCTCGACCGGCTTCGCGTTCCAGTAGAAGTTGTGCGAGATGCCGAGGATGCCGGAACCGAGGAAGAGCAGCGCCCCGATGTAGACGGCGCGGGCTGCGGAGTGCAGGTTGGCGAGCCCCATGATCACCATGAAGGCGGCCACCAACGCGGTGGTGAAGAGCTCGAAGAACGCCTCGACCCACATGTGGATGACCATCCAGCGCCAGAAGTCGGCGATCACGAAGTTGGTGCGCGGCCCGGCGACGAAGCCGGCCAGCGACAGGCCGAGGATCGCGAGGATCGATCCGATCAACCACCAGGGCAGCGTCCACAGCGCCTTGCCGGTCAGCACCGGCCACAGCCCGCGCAGCACGATCAGCCCCCAGAGCGCCAGGGCGACGATCAGCAGTCCGTGCCAGATGCGGCCGAACTCGACGAACTCCCAGCCCTGGTGACCGAGCATCCGCCACCAGTCGCCGAGCAAGCCGGCGGGACCGAGCAGCGTGCCGGCCACCGAGCCGCCGACGATCAGCACCAGCAGCCAGTAGAGCGCATCGACGATCCGCTTCTGTTGGGGCGGCTCGGAGCCGGCGAGGAGGGGCAGGACGAAGATCGAGCCGCCGATCCAGCAGGCCGAGATCCAGAAGAGCGAGAGCAGGAGATGCCAACTGCGCGTGACCGTCAGCGGCAGCCAGGCCGAGAGGTCGACGCCGAAGAAGTGCGTGAACCGCACGAAGTCGTGCACCGTCAGGATGCCGGCGAGCACCTGCACGAGGAAGAGCACCGCCGCGGTCGCGAAGAACTTGTAGCTCGCGCGCTGCGCCGGCGTCGGTCGGAACCCTGCAACGCTCGCCGCCGTCTGCACGGGCCGCGAGCGCGTGACGCCGAAGGCCGCGAGCTGCGCGAAGCGGCCATTGAGCCACAGCACGACCCCGACGCCGAGCACGAGCGCGAGCGAACCGACGAAGGTCCACACGTAGACCGGCGAACTCGGCGTGTTGCCGGCGACCGGGTCGTAGGGCCAGTTGTGCGTGTAGCTGTAGGTCTGGCCCGGCCGTTGCGCCGCACAGACCCAACCGCCCCAGAACAGGAACGTCGAGAGATCCCGGATCTCAGCCGGATCCGTGATCCAATGACTGGGTTGGAGCGGCTCGGAACCCTTGCCGGCGAAGGCGGCGAGGTAGTGTCCGGCGAGCGCCGCATGCGCCTTGGTCGCGGCCGGCGAGAGGGTGACCGTGTTGGCGGACTTGTCGTAGCGGTTGCGCTTGAGTTCCTTCTGCACGCGCTCGCGCGCGACCGCCGGCGGATCGCCCATCCCCTCGTAGGTGGCCAGCATCGACAGTGCCGTGCGGTGCAGCGCGTCGGCCGTGAAGTCCGGTCCACGTCCACCGCCGTCGCCGAACATCGAGCCGTACTCCATCAATGCGTGCTTCTGGAACACGCTCTGACCGCGCAGGATCGTCTCGGAGTCGGCGACCACGCGCTGTTCCTCGTCGACGAAGGTCGGGATTGGCGGCGCATCCTGGTACGTGCGGATACCCATGAAGAGGACGCCGGCGCCACCGAGCACGAACACGGCCACGAGAGGCCACCACCAGTTCTGGAGCTTCATGCATCACCTCAGCGGATAGCAGTATCGACTGATGCTAGGCAGAGTTGCGTGGCGGCTGTGTACCGCTCGTGCCCCGATTGCGAGGGCGGAAGCTCACGCGAGCCGGACAGTCAAGTGGTTCAGTACCAGAGGAAGCCGTGCGCGCGCTCGAAGGTCACGACTCGTCGTTCGCGCACCCTGCTGTCGACCTCTTGGTGGCCCACGTGCGTCCATTCGTTGGGATCGGCCGTCTCGCCGATTGCGATCTCCACCACGTGCTTGCCCGGCGTGAGCGGGAAGCGCTCGATCGCGATGCTGTTGCCGTCCTTCCAGATCCCGGTCGGCGGGTAGTCCCTCTCGTGCAGCGGCCGGCCGTCGACGACGACCCGCAGGCGGACGGAGGCGCGCCCGCGCTCGACGACCGTCGCCTGGCGCATGTGCGGCGGGAGCTTGGCGAGCTCCTCGGCGCTGCGCTGCCGCTTGCCGCCCTGGACCTGCCCCGGATGCTTGAACGAGACCACGAGCTCGGGGTCGGCCGCTGCCGGCACGCGGTACTGGAAGCTCGAGAAGAGCCAGGTCAGGGCCGAGAATCCGGCTGCGAGCGTGAGGCCGACGATGCTGGCCCTGATCCGCCCGCGCCGGCCCGGTGCCGGCGCGCCCTGCAACGCCGCGCGCAGCTCGGTTGCGTTGCCGGCACCGAGATCCAGCATGCGCACCTTCGAGCGGTCCGCCTTGTCGGGACGCAGGAACGGCTTGCGCACGCCGTCGATGCGTTGATGCGCCCATTCGCCGCCTTCGCGGTAGTGACAGTTGCCCGGACCGCAACCGACGACGACGACCTCTCTCGCCCCGTTTCGCTGCGCGCGTTCGATCGAAAGCGTGTGCACCCACCCCGCACAGGGCACGAGCAGCACGCGCACGCCGGGTAACTGAGCGCACCTGCCGGTTGCACCATCGACCTGGAGGCCGCCTGCGGCCGAGTGCGTACAGCCGAACACGATCGCCGCGCCCGGTGCGTCCGCGAGCCACTGGTCGATCGTCTTGCGGAAGTCGATCACCGAGAACCAATCGATGCCGATGCCGACCGAGTCGCACGAGCCGGCACAGATGCCACAGCCGACGCAGCGGGCCGGGTCGACCTGCGCCTGATGCGGAAAGTCCTTGCCGTCGGTGCGGGGGACCATCGTGATGGCACCGTACGGACAGTCCTTGACACACGTGTAGCAGGAGTTGCAGCGCGAGACCTCGACGCTCGCGGGCTGCAGGCGTCCCCGGCGCATCCACCACGGGATCGTCAGCAGGACTCCGCCGCCGACCAGGACGATCGCCCAGAGCATCCCACCACTGAGGCGGTCCGTCAGCGTGATCGGCAGCAGGTACCACCAGTCCATCCGGAAACCCTCCGGTACCAGTGCCATCCTGGCCGGTGCGACCGATACGGCGGGAGCCACGAGCGAGAGCAAGGTCAACGAACCGAGCACCCAGAGGGTCATCGGCCGCTGGGTCAGGAACTGCGCGCGCGCGAGCCGTGCGATGTGCAGCCAGAGCGCGACGCCCATCGCGACCGGCAACAGCATGTGCGCGAAGAACACGACGAAGAAGAGCAGCGAGTTGACGGTGGCGTCGGCGAGGAACGAGCGCGACAGCGGGTCGATGAACACGGGCAGCACGTCGAGTACGCGCGCCGAGCCGAGTGCGACCTGCTGCGCGGCCTGGTCCCAGACCAGCCAGTAGCCGAGCCAACCGACGATCCACATCATCGCGAGCGCGACGAGGCCGGTGACCCACGGCAGCCAGCGGGCGCCGGTGAAACGGCGCGCCACGAAGAGCCGCAGCGCGTGCAAGAGCACGAACAGCATCGCGCCGTCCGAGCTGTAGCGATGCAGCGAGCGGACCAGCTGCGCGGTCCATGGTGATGCCTGCATCGCCTCGAGCGAGGCATGCGCCTGGTGCACGCTCGGCACGTACCAGACCAGGAGCAGCGCGCCGGTGATGCAGGCCACGAGCAGGCAGAGGTTCGCGATCGCGCCGGTCTGCAGGAACGGATTCATCGGCGCGGGCACGGCCCGCGAGACCAGGTTCTCGAACCGCTGTGCCCAGGCGTCGCCGTTCCTCCAGATCCGGTCGCCACGCACAGGCGCCTCGGCCGTGCGCGCATCCGGCGGCGGCGGAGTCGGGCGCGGTGGGGTCTCGACGAGTGGCACGAACGCCATCGTCACGGACGCGTCCGTACTTCCGCAAGCAGCAGCCGCAGCGCTTGCACCAGCCAGCGCTGCTGGCGTTCCCCGAGCGTCAGGCGGTAGGCGAGCTTGTGCTCGCGGTCGAGCAGCAGGAACAGGTTCGCATGCTCGATCATTCCGGTCGTGGCGTTCTTCTCGCGGGCGACCGAATAGGCGTCGAGCAGGCCTTCGACCGTCGCGACCGGGCCGGTCACGAAGCGGAACACCGCCGGGTCGAGCTCGCGGCCCTTGACCATCGCGGCGAGGACCTCGGGTGTGTCGTGGGCCGGGTCGAGCGTGATGCCGACGACCTGCAGGTCCTTGCGCTCCTCCGCGGTCAGGGCGGCGACCGCGTCCTTGGCGCCGGCCATCAGCATCGGGCAGGTGCTGCCGCAGGTCGCGTAGACGGCGGTCAACAGCACGACCTTGCCGCGCGTGCTCGCCAGCGTGAACGACTTGCCGTCCTGATCGGTCAACGTGAAATCGTGCGCGGGGATCGCCGTGCGCAGGCTCTCGGCCGGGAAGGGCAGCTCACCGCTCTCGCGGGTGCCGGGGATCCGCGCCATCAGCGTGAACGATGCCAGCGAGAGCGCGAAGGCGCCGAGCAGCCAGGGCGCAAAGGCGAGCTTGCGCGCCCGCCAGACCGGCGCGACCTGGTGCCCCCAGGTCAGCAGCACGACGAAGGCCAGCAGCAGCGGCGAGGTCAGCATCGTGACGACGTAGGCGGTCTGCATGCTGCCGGTTGCCGGATCCAGGCCGAAGCACCAGATCCGGAACTCCTCGGCGAAGGTCGCCAGATCGCCCTGCCCGGAGGGCAGCAGCAGCATCGCGATCAGCAGCAGTTCGTAGCTCGTGACGAGCGCGAGCGCGGCCGCCGCGAAGCGCCACGAGGCCACGAACTCGAGCGCCCTGGGGATCGGATTGCTGGTCATCGGCTCACGCCTCAGCGCACGTGCCAGACGTCGGCGAGTGCCTTCCAGTTGGCGAAGTAGTAGATCACGAAGCAGGCGAGCAGCAGGGTCACGAGCGCGACCGTACCAGGGACCTTGTGATCCCCCTCTTCGTGCCCGAACTCGTCCGGCAGATTGGTCTTGTCTTGGTTCATGGCATTCACCTCTCACCAGGCTGGCATCGGGCGGCCTTCGATCTTCTTGCCGAAGAACACCGCGACCACGGTCAACAGGACGAAGATCAACAGACCCACGAAGGCGAGGGTCGCGCCGATGCCGGTCAGGCCGAGCATCAGCGTGGCACTCGGATCGAACTGGTGCTGGAACTGCGCACCGGCGAACTCGACGTCCCTGTGGCGGCGCGGCACGCCATACGAGCCGGCGAACGACATCGCGATCGCCATCAGCGTGATGCCGCCCGCGAACACGTAGGGCTGGATGCGCGCGAGCGCGCGCGCCGGGTACTCGCGGCGGAAGATCAGCGGGACCACGTAGTAGGCGAGGCCCATGAAGGCCAGCGTCGTGCCGCCGACCACCGTCGCGTGGAAGTGGCCCGGAATGCGCAGCGTGTTGTGCGCGATGATGTTGATCTGCTGGGTGCCGAGCGTGACACCGGTGATGCCGCCGATGAAGCCGAAAATCAGCAGCGACAGGAAGAAGGCCGAGAAGCCTGGGTTCTTCCACGGCGCGGCGAAGAGCCAGCCGAAGAGGCCCTTGTCGAAGCCCTTCTTGCGCATCGCGACCTCGACCGAGGCCGGCACCGTGAACCCGTGGATCATCGAGGCCAGTACGGCGAGATACATCGCGTAGCTGGTGTTCCAGATCTTCCAGGCCGCGTTGACGCCCGGGTCGACCAGCAGGTGGTGCGCCGAGGCGAGGTTGATGAACAGGATGTAGAGCACGAACGCCGTGCGGCAGACCGCCTGGTTCAGCGGCTTGGCGCCGATCGTCAGCGTCGCCAGCAGGTACCAGCAGGAGACCATCGCGCAGACGTTGATCTGCTGCGACTGGTGGCCGAGGCCCCACCAGACCAGGCGATACCAGCCGGCGTCGGGCGCCGAGCTCGTGATCCCGGCCGACCAGAGGAAGGTCGGGATCATCACGATCGCGCCGTGCAGCAGCGTGACCACCGCGATCACCGCGGCCGCGGTCGCGCCGAACACGACGAGCGGCACCGAGCCCGAGTAGGTCTTGTCGCGCTTGGCGACGTAGAGGGTCGCGAAGAAGAGCCCGACGCCGATCAGCGCGCCGACGGCGAAGAGGATGATCCCGAGGTAGAAGATCGGTCCGCCGTTCAGCGGCGCATACGAGGTCATCAGCACGTCCGAATTGCCGGCCAGGATCTGCCAGTCGACGAGGACGGCGCCGGTCAGCATCATCAGGAACGCGATCCAGCCGGTCTTCGCCGAGGCGAGCCGCGAGTTCAGCAGCGTGGTCGCCGCGAAATACAGGATCGCCATCTCCATGAAGATGATCCAGAAGATCAGCATGTTGATGCCGTGCAGCGTCAACACGCGGTAGTACCAGGTCGCATCGAGCAGATGGACCGCTGGCCAACGGGTCAGGCCGAGCAGCAACGCACCGATGCCCCCGATCAGCAGGCAGACGACGGCGAGCACTGCGTTGACCTTGATCAGTGCTTCGGCCGAGAGACACACCTTGAGTCCAGTGGTCTCACAGGTGCGGACGCGTCCAGGGAGGTGGTTACCCATGGCTCTCACTCCTCCACCAGCATCTTGCCCACCATCAGATGGTGGCCGATGCCGCAGAACTCGTTGCAGATGACCTTGTACTCACCGGCCAGTGTCGGCGTGATCGTCAACACGTGGTCGTAACCGGGCAGGATCTGGAAGTTCATGTTCATCGGCTGCAGCGAGAACCCGTGCTGCAGGTCCTTCGAGGAGATGTGCAGGCGGTAGGTCTGGTTCTTCTTGAGCTTCAGGACCGGGGTCCAGGTCCACATCTGCGCGAGCAGGTAGATGTCGCTGCCCGGCTGGGCCTGTACGACCGGCACGCCGTTGTCGACGCCGACCGTGTTGGCGGCGATGAACTTCTGCACGCGGGCTTCGAACTGGGCCGGACGGACCGAGTACGACTCACCGGTGCTGTTCTGTTTCCCTGCGAAGTGCCAGTACGGCATCATCGCGAAGAGCACGAGACACCAGATCAGTGCGATCCCGATCCAGGCGCGTTCGGCGCCCGAGGGGGCCTTGAACCAGTCGGCAGGGGGGCAATGGATGCTCATGGGCGCGTGGTCTCCTTCACGGCAGCTTGGCCGGCGCCAAGGTCATCATGCTGATCCAACCCCAGGCCGTGTACGAGACGAACGGGATCAGGATCCCGAGCGCGAGCAGAAGCCAGGGGTTGTCGAGCAGCTTCTGCCACGGATGAACAGGTCGATTGGTTTCCATGGAACTCCTCACGAGGCGGTGACCAACGTTGTGGCGATGCGGGCGTGACCCGGCCGGCGCAACCATGCGGCGCCGAGCAGGGCCAGGAACAGCAGGCCGCCGGCGATCGCGATGAAGCCGCCGACGCCCATCACGAACAGGCCCGCGGTCTCCAGGGCGTCACGCTGACCCTGCTCCTGGCCGTAGACCTTGCGCGCCGAGCCGCGTGTGCCCGCGAGCGCGAAGCCGGCGGCGAACACGATCTGGCCCAGGCCATAGAGCGAGGGCTGCCAGCCGGCGAGGCGGCCGAAACGGCCGCCGGGCAGCTGCAAGCCGAGTGGTTCGAGCAGCAGGTAGCTGGCCGCCATGAACGCGACCGTGACCGCGCCGATGTTCGCGTGGTAGTGCCCCGGCACCACCGTGTTCGAACCGTGGATGCTCGCCCCGAGCACGAAGCCGATCAGAGTCAGCACCGCGCTCGCGACGAAGCCCGAGGTCGCCGGATCGTGCAGGATGCCGCCCCGGCACGCGGGTGCCGGAGCCCGCCGCAACGCCCGCACGCACAGCCAGCCGAACGCGAGCACGGCCGGAGCCAGGCCGAACTGCATCAGCCGCGTGAAGCCGGTGTGGTAGAGCGGCCGCCAGGCCCCGCCGATCGGCAGCAACGGCGCCACGAGCCAGGGCAGCAGCAGCAACGCGAGCCAGAGCACGCTGCTGCGCGCCGGGATCGGGGCCGAGCCGGTGCGGCTGGCCACCAGGATCTGCCACACCGCGAGCATCGCCGCG
>CAZSKV010000125.1:0-6284 GCA_964607495.1 uncultured candidatus Brocadiaceae bacterium | reverse complement strand
GTACACACACGCCGCCTGACACATCCGGCTCATCGCCAACGCCTGCCGGATCGACTGGCGCTCCGCGTCGCTCACATTCTGACCCTGACGGCGCCACTGCTCCTGGAGCAACGCGTCGACGTCCCTCCCGAACTGCGCCTTGCTCGCCGGATCGAGAGCCGCGATCGACCCAAAGCGGGCCGCGTACTTGTCGCGGAACACCTGCGCCTCGATCCCCTGACGGTTCGCCAACATCCACTCCGGGTCCGGGCTGCCCTGGGACCGCTCGAACGCCATCTGGTAGTCCTCGAGCACCTGCTGCATCTCCTTGCCCTGCACGTAGACGAACCCGTTCACCGCGCTCGGGATCTCGTTCTCGTCGTGGAAGCGCTTGAGCGCGGGACTGTTCTGCACCGACGGGAACTGGTCGAGCAGCGAGTTGTACATGTCCTTGATCAGCGGCCCGGAGTTGCTGATCACGAAGAACCGGTCGAACACGGCGAGCGCAAACTCGCCGGTGCCCTCGATCTGCGGGTTCGCGAACTCACGCACGACGTCGCCTTCCTTGCCGGCGCGGGTCTTCAGCAGATAGGCCTTGAGCTGGAACGTCTCCGCGTGCTGGTTCAGCACCTCGATCAGCTCCTTGAGCGGGGCCTTCATGCCCTCGCGGATCCAGAACACCCAGGCGATCTGTGGCACGGGCGAGGGGATCGCGACCTTGATGTCCTTGTCGGGCACGTTCTTGCGGAACACGAACCCCGTGCGCGGCAGCAGCGCGGGGTCGAGGCGGTCGAAGAGCGCGTTCACGCTCTCGTATTTCCCGGTCTTGCGCGCCGCGTCGTTCAGGGTCTCCCGCGCCGGCTGCTCGAGCGCACGGAACATCTCGCGCAGGAACTCGCCGGCCGGCATGCGCATCGCCGCACAGGCGCACGAGTTCAGCGGCACCATGCCGAGGAAGGGATTCAACCAGCTCGCGCGGTTCTCCTGTTCGGTCTGGAAGAAGCGCGTCTGGAACGGCGTGTGCCGGTTGCGGTCGAGGTCGATCTTGCCGAGCAGCGTCAGCGACTTGTCCTCGAAGATCAGCGAGCCGGTCAGGAAGCGCCATCCCTTGAGGTTCAGGAAGCTCGCGAGCACGCGCTCGTTCATGTCCTGCGGCGCATTCGGGTTCGGCCACTTGTCGGCGAGGCCCAGGATCGGGTCGATCTGGTCGGGGCGCAGATAGATCTCGACCGCGTTCGCGCGCGGGACACCGGTCCGCTTCTGCCACTCGTCGAGACGCAGCTCGACGCCGTCGCGATAGTCGGCGGAAGCGCCGAGCGCTTCACCGCCCTGGTTCGCGAGCTTCCACGCGCTCTCGAGGGCCCGCTTGCTGGAGGCGATCATCAGGCAATCGCGGTAGCGGCCGACATGGAAGCTCTTGCCTCCCGGCGGCTCGAGCACGAGGAACTCCCCGTCCGTGCGGCAGGGCATGCCGTTCTGCCGCAGCTTCTCCTGGACCGCGGTGAAGCGCAGCAGGCCCCACAGGAACTTGATCCGCCAGCTCACGCGCAGATACGCGCACCACTCGGTCTCCTCGATCCGCGGCGGATGGAACCAGCCAGCGACGATCACCTCGTTGCCGATCCCGTCGGCGAAGATGTCGAGCTGGCCGCCACTCTGCTGCCGGGTCTCCTGCAACGCGCGCTGCAACTCGCCGAGCGAGGTCTCGATGCCCTGCTGGCGCAGCTCCCTGACCAACGGACCGCGCTCGAACGAGCGCCAGGGATCGCTCGCGACCAGTTCGCTCCAGAAGTGCGGCTCCGGGAACCGGTCGGCCGGGAAGTCCTCGCCCAACCGTTCCTTGCGCACGAAGAAGTCGACATCGCGCGGTACCACCCGCCGGAAGTCGGCGAGCGACCCTTCGAACGGGTTGTAGAGGAACGCGGCGATGAACAGCAGCACGAGGCTCGTGAGCACGAGCAGCGTCAGCAGGATGTTCTTGAGGAGCTTCTTCTTGCGCATCGCGGAGGCGGAAGGGTAGCCGCGGTCCAAGCCGGTTTCCCGGCTCAGACGGGGCAGCGGCGCCGACCTTCCGGCGGATTGCGGTCCGCCGGGCCGCGCGGCTACTCTCCCGCCTCCCTTCCGCCCCCGATGTCGTCTCTGCAACCGAGTTCCCGCGCCCGCGCCGTCGCCGAGTCGGCGACCCTGGCGGTCACTGCGAAGGTCCAGGAGCTGCGCCGTCAGGGCAAGGACGTGATCTCGCTCGGCGCCGGCGAGCCCGACTTCCCGACGCCGGAGCCCGTCGCGGCCGCGGGCGTGCACGCGATCCACTCCGGCAACACGCGCTACACGGCCGCGACCGGCACGATGGAGCTGCGGGAGGCCGCGGCTGGCTGGTTCGGACGCAGCATCGGGCTGCAGCTCGCGCCCAGCGAGGTCATCGTCACGGCGGGCGCGAAGCCGGCGTTGCACGTCGCGCTGCTGGCCCTGGTCGAACGCGGCGACCCGGTGCTGATCCCGGCTCCCTACTGGGTCTCGTATCCCGACCTCGTGCGGATCGCCGGCGGAGTCCCGGTCGAGATCCCCCCGGTGCCGGAGCAGGGATTCCTGCACACCGGCGCGCAGATCGCGGCCGCGGCCAGGCAGCACCAGGCCAAGGGCCTGATCCTGAACTACCCGAACAATCCCTCGGGCGCGAACCCGACCCGGAGCCAGCTCGCGGACGTCGTGACGGCGGCGCTCGCCGCCGGCCTGTGGATCCTCTCCGACGAGATCTACGCGGCGCTGATCTACGACGGCGGCGTGCACACCTCGCCGGCGACGCTCGGCGCCGCGCGGGAACGCACCCTCGTCGTCGCCGGCGGCACGAAGAGCCACTCGCTGACCGGCTGGCGCGTCGGCTTCCTGGCCGGTCCGGCGCCGATCATCGCCGCCTGTGGCCGCATCCAGAGCCAGGTGATCGGCAATCCCTGCACGATCTCCCAGGCCGCAGCGCTCGAGGTCTGCAGGATGGACAGCCGCGAGGAGCTCGCGCGCCGGCTGGCCGCCTTCGCGACGCGGCGCCGCTTCCTCGTCGAGGAGTTCGCCCGCATCAAGGGGCTCGCGCTCACGCCGCCGCAGGGCGCGTTCTATGCGCTCGTCGACGCGCGTGAAGTCTGTGCGCGGCTGCGCACGAGCGACCTCGAGCTGACGACGCAGCTGCTCGACGAGACCGGCGTCGCCTGCATGCCGGGTTCGGCGTTCGCGATCCCCGGCTTCCTGCGCTTCTCGTACGCCGCCTCCCTCGAGGAACTGCGCGAGGCGATGAGCCGCCTGCGTGGATTCATGGCCCGGCGATGACCAGGCCCGCCGCGATCCCGCCCGCGCCCCGCGTGCCGAGCCTGCAGGAGGCGATCGCCGCCGGCGGCCGGCACGAGGCGATCGCGATCGTGCGGCGTTGCCGCCCCGGCACCACGCGCGATGGCAAGCCGTTCTTCGAAGTGCAACTCGGCGACCGCAGTGCCCAGGTGCCGGCCAAGATCTGGAGCGACGCCACGGCGGCGCTCGAGCAGGCGCAGCAGCTCAAGTTCGGGACCACGGTCCGCACCGTGTTCACGGTCGATTCCTGGCAGGGCCGTCCGCAGCTCAAGATCGAGTACCTGCGGCCGGCGAACGCCAGCGACGGCGTCGACCAGGCGGCGCTCTTCGGCGAGGGCATCGAGCTGGTCGCCGACCTGCTGGCACCCGTGCTGGCCTTCGACATCGAGACCGTGCCGCTGCACAACGTGCGCGAGCTGCCGCCGACGATCGCGCAGGCTGTCGCCAAGCACAGCGAACGCCTCGAGTGGGAGGACAGCAAGACGATGAGCCTCTCGCCCATGCTCGGACGCGTGGTCTCGCTCGCGCTCGGCGACGCGACGCGGCCGGCCGGCGAACAGGAGCCGACGGTGCTGGTGGTGCCACCAGCCGGCTGCGACGTGGCGCGTCTGCCGGCCTCGATCCGGCCCTGTGACGAGGCGCAGTTGCTGCAGGCGTTCTGGGCGCTCGCGGCGGCGGCGGAGACGATCGTCACCTTCAACGGCCGTGGCTTCGACGTGCCGTTCCTGATCGGCCGCAGCCTCGTGCACGGCGTCCGCGTGCCGGTCGACCTGCTGGCCGACCGCTACTCGCTGCAGCATCACTGCGACCTGATGCGCGCGTTGACCGGCGGCGAGCGCGCGCCCGGTCCGCTGAGCCTCGACCTCGTCTGCTTCGGACTCGGCATCGCGAGCCCCAAGGGCGAGATGGACGGCTCGATGGTCGCCGGCGCGTATGCGGCCGGCGAGATCGAGCAGATCGCGAGCTACAACGCGGCCGACGTCACGGCGACGATCGCGGTCTACCGGCGCCTGCGCGACTTGCTGCCCGGAATGCAGCAGGGAGTCTGAGGCCGCGTGCTCTCGGCGCTCTTCGTCAACTACAACTCCTGGATCGTGCTGCGCGACGCGCTCCTTTCGCTGCGGGCCGCGCCGCCGCGCCTTGCCGACGGCAGCGTGATGCCGCACGAGGTGATCGTCGTCGACAACGCCTCGCCGTTGCGCAATCCGCCGCTCGAAGCCGAGATCCGGGCGCTCGTCGCCGCGATCGGCGGCGAGTACATCGCGCACGACGAGAACGGTGGCTACAGCAAGGGCATGAACCTCGCGCTCGCGCGCAGCCGCGGCGAGCACGTGCTGGTCTGCAACCCCGACATCGTGCTGATGCCGGAATGCCTGACGCGGCTGGTCGCCCATCTCGACGCGCACCCCGAGATCGGCGCCGTCGTGCCCGAGGCGTTCTGGGACCGGCAGCTCGAGGCGAAGATGCCCGACGGGATCCTGCCGACGCCGGGCGAGAGCCTGGCCAACGTGCTCGCGATCCTCTGCAAGCCGTTCGCGCGCGCGTACACGCGCCGGCGCACGCGCCGGTTCGTGCGCCTGTGGACCGCGCCCGAGAGCGTCGAGCTCGAGGAGTTCGCGGGCTGCCTGCTGCTGATGCGCCGGGCGCTGATCGACCGCATCGGCTTCTTCGACGAGCGCTTCCCGCTCTACTTCGAGGACGCCGACCTGTCACTGCGCGTGCGCAAGGCCGGCTACAAGATCGTGCAGCTGCAGAGCGCGAGCTTCGTGCACTTCTACAACCGCTCCGGCCAGACCGCGCACGCGCTCGCGATGGAGCGCTACTGGACGAGCCGGCGCCTCTACCTGCGCAAGTGGTGGGGCGCCTACGGCGTCGCGGTCGACCGGCTCTGCCGCGCACTGATGCGGACCCGGCTCTACGCGCGCCGATCGCTGCGGCCGCCCGAAGCCGTCGTCGACCTGCCGATCACCGCGGACAAGCCCGTGCTGCTCCTGCCGCGGACCCTGCGGCGTTTCGTCGTGCAGCACGCGATGGACATCAACTTCCTGCTCGCCGTCGGCGCGTTCGGCAGCGGCGACCGCTGGTCGCCCGGCAACGAGCTCTTCGCGAACTATCCGGCGATGATCTACCTGCGCGTGGTCGACCTCGACGATCCGAGCGGACGCGCGGTCGGCGTGTGGCGCTTTCGGAGGCATGCATGAGCTTCAACCGGATCCTGCGCCGTTTCGGCGACGACCTGCCGCGGCCCGAGTACCGCAACAAGGCGCAGGAGATCGCCGAGCTGACCGCGCGCCTGCAGCAGCGCGGCCTGCAGCTGCGCCTCGACCTGCAACGCGAGTGGGAGAACGCGCACGTATTGCAGCGCCTCGAGAGCCTGCAGCGCGAGCGTGGGGTCTTGCGCGTGCTCGATCACGGCGGCGGCAACTCCCCGACCTGCTACTGGCTCGCCGAACACGGCTTCGAGGTCACGGTGCTCGACGTCGACCTCGAGGCCGTGGCCACGATCGAGCAGAACCGGCGGGCGCTCGGCCTGCCGATCCGCGCGGTCGGCTACGACGGCCATGCCTGGCCGCTGCCGGACGCGGGCTTCGCCGCCGTCGTGTCGATCTCGGTGTTCGAGGGGCTGCTGCGCACGCGGCGGGCGCGCTTCTGGAGCGAGATGCGGCGCGTGCTGGCGCCCGGCGGCAGCGTGCTGATGACCTTCGACTACGGGCCGGGCGCGTGCGCGGTCGCCGATCCGCCGGTGAGCGTCGCCGAGATCCAGACGGACATCGTGCAGGCGTCGGGGATGCAGCTGGTCGGCGAGCCGCCGCGCGAGGTCGTGTTCGATCCGGTGGTCGGCCCGCCGGTGAAGTCGGTCCTGCCGACGCTCGATGGCTGGGACAAGGTCGTCGCGCAGTACACCTTCGCGGCGATCGAGCTGCGGCGGGAGTGAACGCGGTCAGGACGACATCGCGTCGACGACGCGC
>CAZSKV010000124.1:0-1813 GCA_964607495.1 uncultured candidatus Brocadiaceae bacterium | reverse complement strand
GCGGCGGCGCTGGCCTACGGTCCGGTGCCCAACGACGGCATCCGCCGCATCGGCTACACCGACCGCCTCGAGGTCGACTTCCCGGCGGTCTATGCCGCGCGGCTCGGGCTGAGCTTCCGGGGCGACCCGTTCACCGGCACGACCGCGCACGCGCATGGTGGCAACGCGATGATCACGCAGGTGCATCGCTTCGAACTCGACTGGGGCAACTACGGCGCGTTCTCGGGCCGGGCCGGGCGCAACGACCGGATCGCGCTCGTGCGCGGCAGCGACCGCGTGCAGGGCAACACCCCGGCGATCAACTGGCTGACGATCAACTGGTCGTGCCGGCGATTCGGCTGGGATGCGAAGGACATCGCGCCCGGCGGCGAACGGCTCGGACCCTGGCCGTTCCAGCTCGCCGGGTTCAAGAGCGGCATCGGCGCGCAGGTCTTCGCCGGGCCGAGCCAGCGCGACGACGTCGGCGATCCGCGCCTGCTGGATCGCGCGATCAAGTTCCCGAGTGGTGAGCTGCCGGCCGCCTACTGCGAGCAGGCATGGTTCGGCGCCAGCCAGCTGCGGGACCGCAAGCCGGCGCGCGGCCTCGTCGACGAGATCGACATCGTCCAGCACGACTTCCCGCGGTCGCAGTACCCGCTCGCGGCGGTGCTCGACGAGGCCTTCGATGCGACGGCGCAGGAGTTCAAGGTGCGCCTCGACGGCGCGATCAAGTCGACCGGTTGGCACGGCCAGCAGGGTGTCGGCGGCCAGTTCCCGCAGAATGGCGGTCTGCTGCGCATCGATGGTGAGATCCTCGCCTACGAGACCCAGGCCGACGGTCTGTTCAAGATCGCGCGCAACGGCCGCGGCCTGCTCGACAGCGATCCGAAGGCGCACGACGAAGGGGCGTTGGTCTACTTCCTCGATCAGGTGCCTTGCGGAATCCTGGCCGAGAGCGTGCAAGCGACCTCGCCCGAGCTGCTGGTGACCTCGCTGAACGAGCTGCCGCGCTTCGGGGGCACGGTGCTGCTCGGCACCGAGCTGCTGCACTACACGTGGACTTCGGGCGACCAGATGCTCGAGATGCCGAAGTGGACCGACCCGGCGCAGCCGGACACGGCGGGCAAGGGCCTGCTGCGCGGCCGCTACGGCACGGTGCCGGTCGGGGCCTCGGGTGGCGAGCCCGTGATCTGGTTCCCGTTCCGTTACTGGGATCGGCAGCAGGAACGCGCGGACGATCCGGAGCTCGCGCATTTCCAGCTCACCCTCGGCGAGGCACCGGTCTACTTCACGGGCCTGCTCTGGGAGGCCGAGGAGGTCGATCCCAGGGTGCAGCTGCACTGCCTGGTCCGCATCGACGGACGCGGCAGCTTCGCCGCTGACCCGAAGCAGACGCCGGGCCTGTTCCGCTTCGAGAAGGGCAAGATCGACGGCAAGGCGAACCCGATCGGCTTCCAGGGCTCGCGCCTCGAAGCCCGCTTCGTGACCAGATACCAGCCCGGCGTATTCGACGGCGCCACGTTCAAGGAGAACGCCTGGAAGATGGCGCCGCGCTGCAAGGCCGTCGGATTCACCTACGAGGGCGAGTCGCGCATCCTCGAGGAGCGGGTGACCGCGCGATGAGCCCGACCCGGGAGCCTATGGACCTGCTGGCGCCACGGCGCCCGCGCCAGCCCAGCTCCGGCTTCACGCTGCTCGAGATCACGCTCGTGCTGGGCCTGTTGGCGGCGTTCTGCGTGTTCCAGCAGCAGCTGCTGACTTCCGGCGTGCAACTCTTCGACGAGGGGGAGAGCGGCCAGGATCTCGCGGATCGCGCGCAGGCCGCAGGCGCCGC
>CAZSKV010000123.1:0-1823 GCA_964607495.1 uncultured candidatus Brocadiaceae bacterium | reverse complement strand
CGCGTTGCAGCAGCACGCGCACCGCCGGACGGTCGGCCGGCACGTAGTCGCGCGAGCACCCCGGAGTCCGTGGCCAGACCAGGCTCGCGGGCGGCACCACCCAGAACTCCAGGCTGCCGTGCCCGGCGATCGCGAGCCCGGCGCGGGAATGCACGAGCTGCAGGTGCTCTTGCACGTCCTGGCTCGAGTCGATCATCGTCACATAGTGGACGATCCGGCGCGCACGGGCCTGCTCGAGCAGCGTGCGCATGAGCCGCGGCGAGGCCCCATGGAAGCTCGCCTTCGGGTGGACCGTGTAGAAGCTGGTGTAGATCGCTTCGATCTCGCGGCCCGCGACGATCGCGTGCAGCGGCACGCCGCCGATGCAACCGACGAGTTCGTCGCCGAGCCAGGCGCCGAGCACGATCCGCCACGCCCCGCGGCCGAAGTAGGCCGCGAGCAGCGCGGCGTCGTAGCGCCAGGTCGGCCGCGGCCACAGCGAGTTCATCAGGGACGCACAGGAATCCAGCGGTGGGTCGGGCCGGATCTCGAGGGTGCCAGCCATCGCGCGCAGCCGCGTCAGCGGCTCACCGCCACGCCCTTCCAGCGCGAGACCGCGTCGCGCAACTGGGTCTGTTTGCGCTCCGGCGGCACGCCGGCCCGGGCGTGCAGGCTCTCGTAGCCGAAGAGCGAGATCCCGGCCGATCCCTCGCGCATGGCAACATCCATCTGGCGGATCGTCTGGGTCGCACTCGTGTGCTTGTGCGCACCGATTCCGACCACGACCGGAACCCCGTGACTGCGCGCCACGGCTTCGCGGACCTGGAGCGCGAACACCGTGTCGTCGCTCTGGTAGTTCATCGGGAACACGGCGTCGACCAGGCCGGCCTTCGTCCACTGCTCCCAGTCCTGGTTGACCTTCTCCCGGGCCAGCGCGGGTGTGGCCCACACCGCCGCCGAGAGTTGCGGGGCGCGCGGCGTGTTGAGCACCGCGGCACGGATCGAACGCACGAGTTCGGTCACGCACTCGGACTTGAACCGCTCGAACGCGAGCGCGTCCAGGCGCGGATCGCGCCCCTTCGCGCGGCGGAAGATCTCGAACGTGCGCCGATCGCGCCCGTACTTCGCCCCGTCCTCCTCCCCGTCCTTGGAGGGGAACCGGATGTAGTCGAGGTGGATGCCATCGAGCGCGTAGGCGGTCGCGAGTTCACGTACGACACTGGTCAGGTACTCGCGGACCTCGGGCAGGCAGACGTTCAGGCTCTGGTAACCCGAACGGGCGCGCGGCTGGGGCTCGCCGCGCTCGTCGGCGAGGAACCACTCCGGATGCGCACGCGCGAGCTGGCGCGGATCCGCGGGCGGCCGATCGCCGCGCCAGCCGGGCGTCACGTTGCACCAGGCGTGCAGCTGGAGTCCGTGCCGGCGCGCCGAGTCGATCGCGACCTGCAGCGGGTCGAATCCAGGATCGCGGTACTCGAAGTGTTCGCTCCAGACCTCGAGCTGCGAGCGGTAGAGGACCGTGCCGTTGCCGCGCACCTGGAACAACACGGTGCGGAAGCCCGCGGCCGCGCAGTTCTGCATGATCTGCTGGATGTCGGCCGGGGTGCGCCAGTCCCAGCGCGTGACCCAGATGCAGCGCTGCAGACCCGGATCCGCCACGCGGACGGCGGTGCAACCGGCGATGAGGACCGTCACGAGGGCGGCGGAATGCACGCGCATGATCGGGCCCGGAAGATAGCCCGGGCCCGGTCGCGGAGCGACCGCCAGCTTGCAACCGATGCACAAAGGTCCGGCGGCATGGCCGGTTCGGGGACTTCCTGGCTAAAGTGCGGCGCTCTCCTTTT
>CAZSKV010000122.1:0-3289 GCA_964607495.1 uncultured candidatus Brocadiaceae bacterium | reverse complement strand
CGATGCCGAGGACCGGCCCCTTCGCCGGGTCGCTGCCCGGGATCTCGACCCACAGGTTGCGAAAGGTCAGCTTCTCGTTCGGATCGGTCCAGACGTCCTCCTGCGCGGTGAGGCCGAGGGCCTTGAGCTGGTCCTTCAGGTACTGCGCGGCCCGCTGCAGCGCCGGGCTGCCGGCCGGGCGGGGTTCCTGCGCGAGGCTGCCGACGTGGCGCAGGGCCGCCTTGCCGTCGATCGGGCCCTTGGTGTCGGCGCCGCAGGCGGCGAGAACGGCGAGCAGCGCCGCCAGGAGTCTGCGTCGCGGGATGCGCCGCGCGCAATGCGCGGATGTTCGTCCAGGTTCGAGCGGCCGAATCGGCGGCAACTCTGGATGAGTTGCATGGATTCGGTCGCGCGAAGATGGGCGAAGAGACGCGTGTTCCGCGCGAACGAGTCCCGTGACGCAGTCTCCTGAGGTGGCCGCGGTCACGATCCGGGAGCAGGTCATGGGACGAAGCCTAGCGCGTCACTGCGGCCGCGCGAAGTCGCGGGGCGACTGCCGCGGGTTCAGTTCGATGCCGTTCATGCGCACCTCGAGCAGGGGTTCGAGGCCCTGCTTGCCGGTGGCGTAGAGCACGAGCACTTCGGGCAGCGCGATGCCGGACCGCGGCTCGTGGCCCATCAGCGCGATCGTCTCGCGCTCGCCGCGCGGCCGGCCATCACTGCCCAGTGGCGTCGCGACGACCCCGATCAGCAGGCCGGTCGCCTCCGCGAAGTAGAGCTCCAGGTCGGCCGGCGCCGCAGGGCCGTCGTCGCGCACGTGGAAGAGCGGGAAGCTCGCGGCCCGCCCGCGCACGCGCGTGCAGGGCACGTCCTTCTGTTCGGCGTTCTGGGCGAAGCGCGCCGGCTCCGGCGCGCCAGCGACGACGAGGTCCGCAAGCACCCGCGCCGGTTCGAGCAACCGCAGCAACTGGCCGCACAACCGCGTGTGCCGTTCGAGCTCGAGCAGCTCCTCGTCGCTGCGGGCTTCGCGCAGGTCGTAGACCTGGGTGCCGATCCGGGTCCAGGGCACGCCTTGCGCGTCGAGCCCGCGCTCCTTCTTCTTGCCGGCTTCCTTGACCTCGTAGCGCAGCAGTTCGGGGGCGGCGAAGCGGACCTTGAGCGTGATCGTCACGCTGCCCTTGACCAGGCTCGTGGTCTCGACCTCGGCCAGGAAGCCGTCGATCCGGGCCGGCGCCTTGGGACCACGGTGGGCCGTGGCGACGCGCTGCAGGAACTCGCGCGGCAAGCTGGCCGGCCGGGATTCCTGCGCGGCGAGTGGCAGCGGGCCGAGCAGGCCCAGCAGGAGGAGTCGGTTCACGGCGCACAGGATAGCTGCAAGCCGTCCGCTCCTGCCCTACCGTGCACGCAATGGCTGACCGTTTTGCCGGTTGGGAGCGCAGCGAGTGCCTCGGGGTGCCGGTGCTCACCTGCAGCGACGAACGGCGCAAGACCTTCCGGGTCACGTTGCTGCTGCGGCGGCCCCTCGACGCGAGCGCGGCCGCGCGCTTCCTGATCCCGCGCCTGCTCGTGCAGGGCACCCTGCGCGACCCCGACCGGCCGGCCCTGCTGCGGCGCATGGAGCGGCTCTACGGCGCCTCGGCCCTGCCCGGTCTGGTCAAGCTCGGCGAGAGCCAGGTCCTGAGCTTCAGCCTGGATGCGGTCGCCGGCGCGGTGTTGCCCGGCGCGCCGGATCAGCTCGGCGAAGGGTTGCACCTGCTCGGCGACCTGCTGACGCGCCCGCGGCTCGAGGGGGCGGCTTTTCCGCCCGCAGTGTTCGCGCGCGAGCGCGAGCAGGCCGTCGCCGAGGTGCGGGCGCTCGCCGACGACAAGGGCGCCTACGCCGCCGAACGCGCGGTTGCCGAACTCTGCGCCGGCGAACCCTATGCGCGGCCCGAGCACGGCGGGCTGCAGGCGCTCGAGGCCTGCACCGCGGCCGGCACCGAGGCGGCGCGGTTGGAGCTGCTCGCGCACGGCGAGGCGCTGCTGCTGGCGGCCGGGGCCCTCCCGGCCGAAGGGATCGCCGCGCACGCGGGCCAGCTGCTCAGCGGCTTCCCGACCCGGCTGCCGCAGTTGGTGCCGCCGCCGGTGCTGGTGGCGGCGCGCGCGCCGCGCCGGGTCTGCGAACGCATGCCGCTGCGCCAGGGCAAGCTCGCGCTGCTGTTCCGCTTCCCGAGCCCGAGCACCGCGGATGGCTGGATCGGCCGGCGCCTGTTCGCGAGCCTGCTCGGGGGCGGACCGCACTCGCGGCTCTTCACCGAGCTGCGCGAGAAGCGCTCGCTCTGCTACTACGCGCATGCGGCGCCCGATCGACACAAGCCGGTGCTCTTCGTGCACATCGGGCTCGATCCCGCGGCCGCGCCCGCGGCCGAAGCCGAGATCCTGCGCATCCGTGCCGAGCTCGCGGCCGGCGGCTTCTCGGCGCAGGAGTTCGCGACCGCCAAGGCGCAGGCGATTTCGGCCCTGCGCAGCGTCGACGACTCGCTGGCCAGCAGGATCGCGTTCGTGGCCGACCAGTGGTGGGCCGCCACCGACCGCGACCCTGCCACGCAAGCCGATGCCTACGCGCGGGCGACCCCCGGCCAGGTCGTGGCCGCGGTCGCCGGCATGCACTACGACGGCAGCTACCTGCTCGCCCCGGAGGCGGCGCCATGACCGGACCCTTCGCGATCATCCGTGACGCCATGCTCGGCGAGGAGGTGTGGTGCGCGACCACGGCGAAGGGTCTGCGGCTGCGCATCGCGCCGATGCCGCGCTTCGTCGAGACCGCCGCGGTCTGCAACTTCGAGTACGGGAGCATCGATCTCGGCTTCGTGCAGGACGGCATGCCGCACGCGAGCCCGGAAGGCGTCGCCCACTACCTCGAGCACAAGCTGTTCGAGGACGAGGCGATCCAGGTGTTCGAGCGCTTCGGCCGTCGCGGCGCGCGCGTGAATGCGACCACGGGCTTCTCTTGCACGAGCTATCACTTCACGGCGACCGACCGCTTCGGCGAGAACCTCGCCGACCTGCTGCACCTGGTCGCGCGCGCGCACCTGACCGCCGAGAACGTCGCCAAGGAACGCGGGATCATCGCCCAGGAGATCCGCATGCACGAGGACTCGCCCGACTACCAGGCGATCTTCGCGCTGCTCGGCTGCCTCTATCCACACCACCCGGTGCGGCACCCGGTGGGCGGCACGGTCGAGTCGATCGCGCGCATCACCTGCGAGGAACTCGCGGCCTGCCATGCGGCGTTCTACCGCACCGGCAACGCCGCGCTCGGGATCGCCGG
>CAZSKV010000121.1:0-2159 GCA_964607495.1 uncultured candidatus Brocadiaceae bacterium | reverse complement strand
CGCGTTGCAGCAGCACGCGCACCGCCGGACGGTCGGCCGGCACGTAGTCGCGCGAGCACCCCGGAGTCCGTGGCCAGACCAGGCTCGCGGGCGGCACCACCCAGAACTCCAGGCTGCCGTGCCCGGCGATCGCGAGCCCGGTGCTCGAAGTCTTCGGATCCTGGTCCCCTCAACGGGCGAACCCGGTGACCAGCGCGAAGTTCGTCGCATCGATCGTGCCGATCGGCCACGACGCGGGGCCGTTGACCCAGATCCGCGCGACCGGCACGGCTCCCCCAGGCGCGGGCTTGGCAGGGATCGCCCAGACCGCGAGATCCGAGGCGGAGAGCTGCAGCGGACCCAGACGCCCGGGGTCGACCGTCACGACCTGGTGGATCAGGCTGGCGTGGACCAGCGCGGCGTCGAAGGGCACGGAGGCCTGGACGAAGTGCAGGCCCTCGGCATCGGTCGTGCCGGGGATCACGACCGTGCTGCCGCCGACCCGGAATGCGGTGCAGAGCCCGGGGATCTGCAGGTCGACCGGTTGTGAGCCGAGGAACATCGCGCTCGCCTGCGAGCGTGGGGCATGGGCACACCAGAGGCTCGCCGTGATCCGGTCCGCGGCTTGAAACGTGCGCACGCACGCATCTGCCTGCATCCGCTGCGTGTTCCCGCTGGCCGTGCAGCCGGTCCCGACGCTCGTGGCCTTGCTGGTGTTCACGTCGGTGACGGCCGCTCCGCTGTAGGCGTCCGTGTGGTAGGTGACGGACGTGACCGTGTTGGCGTGCACCCGGAGCTCCCAGACCAGGTCCTCGACGCCGCTGTAGGCGAACGGCGCATCGAACGGGAACGCGACGAGCCATGGCGCAGGCGGCGTGATCGGGGCCGGGAGGCGTGGCAGGTCGACGAGGCGCCGTGGCTGGGTGCGCTGCATGCCACTCCGATGGTTCGCGGCGAAGGCCGGCGCGAACTCCACGTAGCGACCCTCCGAGAGCCAGATCTCGCAGTCCAGGCGGCGCTCGGCCATCGTGCCTGGCTGCACGCCGTCGCGCCGGAACTCGAGGCCGCGGATCGCGAGGGCCTGACCACGCAGATCACCATGCACCTGCTGGTAGCGGCCCGCGAAGTTCCACGGATAGGTGTTCGCGGCATTGCCTTCGGTGTTCGCAAGGAACGCGGGGGAAACCCTCGGCTGGGCCGGGAGCTGGCCCATGACGAACAAGGTCGCGAGGCAGGTGGTGAGGGCGTGGCGGCTCGGGGTCGTGGCGGGGGCCATGGTCTCGTGCAAGGCCCGTTGCGCGCGAGAGCGGACAGCGGATCCTCCGCGGGTCACTCGATCCAGGCCAGGCGTTCGTGATAGCCAGGGAGCGCCTGCAGCGCGGCGAGAGTGCCCGCGCGATCGCGTGCGAGCGCGGCGGTGGCGATGGCGGCATCGGCTGCCGCGAGGACCATCAGCGGCAGCTGCCCGGCGACCACGAAGCCGAAGCGTTGCTGCATCAGCGCGCGCACGCGTGGCGCCTCTTCGCGCGTGAGCTCGCGCGTCGGCCGCACGAAGTGGTTCGCGCTCAGCACGCCCCCCCCGGACGCGGTGACGTCGTTCACGCGCGGATCGAGCTGCTCGAGGTAGGCGCCGAACTCGGCCGGTCGCTCGGTGCGCAGCGTCAGCAGATGGTCCTCGTCGCAGTACCGGCCGGGCATCGTCGAGAGCACGCTGCGGCAGACGCCGGGGCGCAGCTTGTGCACGGTGCACGCGCCCGCGGCGTCGAGCAGCGGGCAGCTGCCGACCTCCTCGCGGTGGCGGAGCACGAACTCGTCCTCGGTGTTCGCGACCAGGGCCAGAGCGAACTCGGCCTCGGCCCGGGCGCGCACGCGCGCCATCGCTTCGGGGGTCACGAGCGGCAGCAGGGTGATCGCCTCGACCAGCGGAATCCGCACCGAGATGTGGCAGCAGGTCGAGCAGCCCTTCGCGCAGCAGATGCGGCCGCCCTTCTTGAGGTAGCCCTTCTCCCAGGCATCGAGCTTGCGTTGCAGCTCGCCGAGCAGCGCCCCGGTCTCCTGGCCCAGCTCGCGCCACCCAGCCGGCACCTCCATCACTCGACTCCGCGTACGTGCATGCGCAGAGCATGCAGGAAACCGCCCCCGGTCACGAAGAGGGTCTTGCGATCCGGGCCGCCGAAGCA
>CAZSKV010000120.1:0-8831 GCA_964607495.1 uncultured candidatus Brocadiaceae bacterium | reverse complement strand
GGCGCAAGGTCGCCTCGGGCACCGTCACCCAGGCGCCCTCGCGGAACAGCCACTCCTCGAGGAAGCGCACGCTCGCCGCCACGGTCTCGAGCAGGCAGTCGGGCTCGGGCTCGAGGCTCAGCACGATCCGCACGCCGGTGCGGGCCTCGAGGTCGGCCAGGTGGCTGGCCGCGCGCGCGAGGTTGCGCGCGCAGAGCCGGAGCTCGCACTGGCCGAAGCCGAGCGGCAGCGTCGACACCGCGATCTCGGCCCCGGGACGCGCGAGCGCCGCGGCCAGCTCGGCCGCCTGGCGGGTGTAGAGCACGCGTTCCTCGCTGGCCCAGTCCGGCGCGTAGACGCGCTGCTTGACCAGTTCGGCGTGGAAGTCCTGCACCGGGAAGGCGTTGACCGTCACGACCTCGAGCCCGCGCTGCGCGAGCGCCGCGCGCACGCGCGTGAGCTCGGACCCGGCGCCGCCGATCTCGTCCAGGACGGGCTGCGGCCAGAACACGCCGAGGCCGAACGGCCGCGCCGCCCCCGCTGCGATCGGCACCACCCAGGTGTCGAGGTTGGCGAGCCATGCGCCGAGCGTGTCGGCCGCGTGCACGTTGCCACAGTAGGTCAAGCGCGCTGCGGGCATCCGCAGAAGGATGCGCCGCGGCAGCACGGCGTCAATCCTCGGCTCACGCGAAGCGGCAAACGGCCCGCGCGCTCAAACTCGCCGGCCTCCACGGTCGATAGCCTGCTCCGGGTGCTCACCCCGCCATCCCTCGACGGTTACCTTCCCAGCATGGAAACGAAAGATGCCGGACGCGCCGAGCGCGTCGCCGCGCTCAAGAAGTCGCATTCCTATCGGCAGGCCCACATCGATCCCGACTTCATGGGCCGCGTCGAGCTGCGCCCGGTCCGGCTGCAACTCGAACTGCTGAAGCCCGAGCTCACGCTGCAGGAGCATGGCATCCATTCGACGATCGTCGTGTTCGGCGGCACGCGCGTGCTCGAGCGCCCGGAAGCCGAGCAGCGGGTCCGCGAGGCGGCCCAGGCGCTGACCAGGGATCCCGGCAACCAGCAGCTGCAGCGCAACCTGCGGGTCGCCGAGAACGTGCTCAAGAAGGCGCACTACTACGACGAGGCCCGCGAGTTCGGCCGCATCGTCTCCTCGACCTGCCAGATCGACCACACCTGCGACCACGTCGTCGTGACCGGCGGCGGACCCGGGATCATGGAGGCCGCGAACCGCGGCGCCTACGACGTCGGGGCCAAGAGCATCGGCCTCAACATCACCTTGCCCTTCGAGCAGGAGCCGAACTCGTTCATCACCCCGTCGCTGTGCTTCGAGTTCAAGTACTTCGCGCTGCGCAAGATGCACTTCCTGATGCGCGCGAAGGCGATGGTCTGCTTCCCGGGCGGCTTCGGCACGATGGACGAGCTCTTCGAAACCCTGACCCTGATCCAGACGCACAAGATGGACCCGATCCCGGTGATCCTCTTCGGCCGCGACTACTGGAACCGCGCGATCCACTGGGACCACTTCGTCGAGGAAGGCACGATCGCGCCGAAGGATCTCGAGCTGATCAGCTACGCCGAGACCGCGACCGAGGCCTGGCAGATCATCACCGAGTTCTACGAGAGCCGGCCGCAGCCGATCCTGCCGCGCGGAGCCTGAGCACGCCTGCACCGGGCGCGCCTGATGATGGCCCACGAAGGCCACAGCGCGAGCACCACTGTGGCTGCCGGCTGCTACGAGAGCGCGTCGCAGCTCGGACGCGGGTTCGAGCTCTGGCTGGCCTCCACCCGAGGCCGCCGATAATGCACGGCGAGCAACCAAGTCACTCCAATGACCATGCCGACCTTCTGCAATACGGGCAGGACGACGAAGAGGACGTTGCCGTAGTAGATGATCGCGCAGGCGGCTTGGATCACGACGAGAGCGATACCCCAGAGGAAGAGCCTGGTGCGGCGTTCGCGCCACAGCAGGTTCAGCACCGCTCCGAACGCAATCAGTCCGGCGACCAACCCGATCGTGACCATCAGGTCGTGCAGCGGCGTCGCCACGAGCGCCGAATAGACTGCCGTGCCGATGCCTGCGATCTCGATCGTGCTGCGGTGCGCCCGCGATGTCGTGCTCCGGGAAATCAGGAAGAACAAGAGGCCGATGCTCGCGCACAGCACCACCAAGGCTGCGGTCCCCAGCGGTTGGGCGGCGTTGTCAGCGCCGTTCAGCGCCTTGCTCTGCAACAGCGCACACAAGAAGTTCTCCGTCCAGCGGTGGCCAACGGTCTCGGCTGACCAGTCGGTGCCGCCGGGATAGCGCGCGGCGGCGGCAGCGAAGAGGGTGAACGCGGCGGTGGTGCCCAGGGCTGGCAGGTGACTGAGGAGCTTCATCGCGAGGGCTCGAACCGCTGCAATCCAGGGAATGCGTGAGAACGCCTCGGCAGCCAGCTCACCGTGCAGGGCTTCCAGTTCGCGAAGAGCATGCCGCTCGAAGGACGCGCTGTGCTCTCGGATGGAGACCAAGGGACCAACTCCAGCGCGTAGGGCGCGGTGTCGAACGCAACGTTGGTCCCGGCAAGCACGCACATCCGGGCCCGAAACTGGAGCGGGTGAAGAGATTTGAACTCTCGACCCTCACGTTGGCAACGTGATGCTCTACCACTGAGCTACACCCGCGTCCGTTTTGGGGCCGCCCTTCTTAGAAACCGGGCAGACCCAAGTCAAGCACGCGGGCGCCAAAGCTATCTTTCCCGCCCTCGCGTGACTGCTGCCACTGCCAAGACCTTCGCCGAGTTCGTGCGCACGACCACACAGGGCCACGGGGCGCGGGTCTGCCTGCATCGGCGCAGCGCCCACGGCGGCGCGCCGGTCACCTACGCGCAGCTCGGCCGCGACGTGGCGACGCTCGCGCAGGCGCTGCTCGCGCTCGGGGTCGGTCGCGGCGACCGCGTCGGGCTGATCGCCGAGAACCGCTACGAGTGGCTGCTGGCGGATCTCGCGCTCGCGAGCGTCGGGGCCACCGACGTGCCGCGCGGCAGCGACACGGCGCCCGGCGAGCTGCTGCAGATCCTCGCGCATTCGGGCTGCCGCTTCGCGTTCGTCGACAACGACAAGATCGCGCACGAGCTCGAGCAGGTGCGCGGGCAGTTGCCGGAGCTCGAACGGACGTTCGTGCTGGCGGAGACCACGCAGCACCCGGGCGCGCTCGCGCTCGGCGCGCTCCTGGAACTTGGCGCGAAGGCGGATCCCGAAGCCCTGCGCGCGCGGCAACAGGCGATCGAGCCGGCCGATCTGCTGACGATCGTCTACACCAGCGGCACGACCTCCGAGCCCAAGGGGGTGATGCTGAGCCACGCGAACATCCTGTCGAACCTGGCGATGGTGCGCGAGGTATTGCACTTCGCGGCCGACGACGTGTTCCTCTCCGTGCTGCCGGCCTGGCACATGTACGAGCGGATCATGGACTACGCAGCGCTCTCGGCCGGCGCCTCGCTCTTCTACACCGACCGGCGCCGGCTCAAGGACGACCTCGCCGCGGTCCGGCCGACCGCGTTCGCCGCCGTGCCGCGGATCTGGGAGATGCTGCACGACGGGATCGTGAACCACGTGCACAAGCAGCGCGGCCTGCGCCGGAGCCTGCTCGAGTACACGCTGCGCGTCTGCCGCGCGGTCGGCGGCGGGCGCGCCGGACCTTGCACGCGGATCGCGCACGCACTGCTCGGGCGCACCGTGCTGCCGCGGATCCGCACCGCGACCGGTGGCCGGCTGCGGATCGCGGTCTCGGGTGGCGGCTCGCTGCCCGCGCATGTCGACGAGACGCTGCTCGGTCTCGGCATCCCGCTGCTGAACGGCTACGGACTCACCGAGACCAGTCCGGTGGCTTCCGTGCGGCTGGCCGAAAGCAACCGCGCAGGCACGATCGGACCGCCGCTGCCCGAGACCGAGATCGAGGTGCGCGACGAGCACGGGGTCCGTGTGCCGCGCGGCAAGTGCGGCTTGTTGTGGATCCGCGGCCCGCAGGTCATGCGCGGCTACTACAAGAACGCCGAGCGCACCGCCGCCGTGCTCGACGCGGACGGCTGGTTCAACAGCGGCGATCTCGGTTGCATCGATGCCGACGGCCAGATCCGGATCACCGGACGCGCGAAGGACACGATCGTGCTCGCGAGCGGCGAGAACGTCGAACCCGAACCGCTCGAGATCGCGTTGAAGGGTTCGCCCTTCGTCGACCAGGCGGTGATCGTGGGGCAGGACCAGAAGCAGCTCGGCGCGCTGCTGGTGCCGATCTTCGACACGCTGCAGCAGCAGATCCCGCGCGCGCAGTGGCAGCCGGAGGGCGGCGTGCTGCGCGGCCGCGACGTGCTGGCGTTCTATCGCCAGCTGCTCGACGCGACCCTGACCCGCGCGCGGGGCTTCCGCCCGGTCGACCGGGTCGCGAGCTTCGCGGTGCTCGCCGAGCCGATGACGATCGACAACGGCCTGCTGACGCCGACCATGAAGGTCAAGCGCCACATCGTGGCCGAGCGCTACGCGGGTCTCATCCGCGATCTGTTCGCGGAGCGGTGAGCGGGAGTCGCAGCGGCTCCGGCCGCCCGTCTGGTGCCACCGGCGTCAGCGCGAGGCCTGCAGCCACCAGCCGTCCCGCGGCGAGGAACGCCTCCCCCACCGGCATGCCGAGCGCGAGGAAGGTCGCGAGGGCCGCGGCGAACGCGCAGCCGGTCCCGTGCACCGGCCCGCGCATCAGGCGCGGATGCGCGAACTCGATCTCCTCCTTGGCTCCGACCAACCGGTCGCGCACGACCGCGCCTTCGCCGTGACCGTCCTTGACTGCGACCCAGCGCACACCGAGAGCCAGCAGTTCCGCGGCGCCACGTTCAGGCGCCAGGGCCAGGAGCTCGGGCGCGTTCGGGGTCACGACCAACGCGCGCGGCAGGATCTGGCTCCGGTAGGCGCTCACGAGCGCTGCCGCAGGCGCGAAGCCGCCCGCGGTCGCGGCCAGCACCGGATCGACGACCAGCGGCCGGCCAGCGAGTGCCGGGGTGCGCAGCAGGTCGGCGACGACGGCTGCGGTTTCCGGAGTGCCGAGCAGGCCGAGTTTCACCGCGTGCAGCGGGCCATCGGCGACGGCGGCGGCCACGCTGTCGCGCAGCAGCTGAGCTGCGACCGGCGCCAGCTCGCGGAATCCATGCCGATTCTGCACGGTCAGGCAGGTGGCCACGGTCAGCGCGAAACCACCGCAGACATGGATCGTACGGGCGTCCGCACTGATCCCGGCGCCGCCACAAGGATCGAGACCCCCGAGGGCCAGGACCCTGGGCAGCTGCGTAGAGCTCATGCAACGGACATGCTAAGGCCCAAGCGCCAACCCCATGCGAATCCACACCCCCAGCGTCACTGCTCTCGCATTGCTCATCACCCTCACCGCGTGCTCGCGCAGCTCGGGCTCGGCAGCTGGTTCGACTCCCGCTGATGCTTCGCTCTCGCTCACGGTGGACACCGCGGCCGGCACCGAAGACACGCTCTCGATCACGCCCCTGGTCGTGTCCCTCGAACGGCTCGACGGGACGCTGACCGACAACCTGCTGGCGGCTCCCCAGGAACTCGTGCTGACCGACCCTGCGGGCGCCAGCTCCGGTCTCGCGCTCGCAGACACGCCGGCCGGTACGTATCGCGCCCTGCGCATGCTGCTCGTCTCCGACACGGGCAGCTGCCGGCGCAAGGATGGCAAGCGGGTGCCAGTCCGCCTCGGCGGCCTCGAGCTGCGCCTGGCGCTGGCCGAGGAGCTGCACCTGCAGCAGGCAGAGCCTTGTGCGCTGTTGCTGCGGCACGCCAGGCCGGTCGTGGTGCGCGATCTCGGCGCAGGCAACCTGGCCTACGAACCGCAACTCGTGGTCGCCCCGTTTCTCGGCGAACCGTTGCACCACGTGCGGCTGCGGATCACGAACGTCGACGCGCCGAACTTCCGGGCGGACGCACTCTGGGTGTTCGGCAATCGCCAGGTCCCGATCCGCTTGACCGTGGCGGCCGACGCGACCTTGCTGACCCATGATCACAAGCCGCTGACGCGGACCGGGTTCGTCGACCTGCTGGCGCCGGGCACCGAGATGCGTGCGGATGGCCGCCTCTCGGCGCGACGCGAGCTGCGGTTGACGCGCGCGCGCTTGCACGAGGACGAAGCCAAGGGTCCGTGCACGGCACTGGTCGGGCGCGTGCTCGAAGTGTTCCCGGCCAGCCTCTCGTTCACGCTGCAGGTCTACGACATCCGGCATGGCGGCGCCGGCATCCATCGCAACGCCCTGCCGGTGCTGACCGTCTACGCCGCGGGCGCCGAGATCCGCCGCGAGACCGCACCGCTGACGCAGGCCCCGTTCACGCTGCTGGCGCCGGGCAGGATCGTCGAGATCGAGTACCAGGGCGTCGCCAAGAGCGGGCAGGTGATCGCCCGCTCGATCGAACTCACCAGCGAGTGAACCGGAGCGCCGGGTTCAGGGCAGGGTTTGCACGACTTCGACCAGCCGGCTGGCCGAGAAGTCGGAGAGCAGGAACACCACGACGTCGCGCGGCGGACCCGAGAGCCGTACCTTGGCCTTGCCGGTCTTGTCGAGCGTGACCTGCACTTCGTCGTCCCCGCGCATGAAGGTCGCAATCGCGACCGACTCGCCGGGCGGCCCGGTGATCTCGATCTCGCCCCCGGACTGGACGACCGACTTGTCGAGGGTCAGCGTCGGGCGCGAGCCGTTGGGATTCTGCGGCCAGGGGCGCATGTCATCGCCCTCCACGTCGGGGCTGCAAGCGGGCGGTGCGCTGCCGCAACTCGGCTTCGATCGCGTGCGGGCGGAGTGGCTCGGGGATCCGGTCGAACACGCGCAACAGCGGCGGCCCGAGCAGCAGCAGGTCGGCATCGGTCCCGGCGAGGGCCACGCGGGCGAGCCGTTCGACCCCGCCGATCAGGACGGGGTCGGCGGCGTGGTGCTCGCCGACGAAGTGCATCCAGGCGGCATGGCCCGCCACGAGTTCGTCGAGCGGACCGCGGGCCACCGCACGGGCCCAGGCGACGCGCAACTCCGCCGCCGTGCTCGCAGCTCCGGCTGGCACAGGCGATGCACTCGCGGTGGCACGGCCCAGGGTGCGGCCGGCGAAGAGTCCGCCGGTGGCGCCAACGAGTCCGGCGCCGACGGCGGCGAACAGGAGGCTGCGGCGAGTGGTTGCAGGATCGACCTGCAGGGCTGGGATGCCGCGCGGCAGGGCGAAGGCGGGACCCGGCCCGGATTCCATTTCGATGCGTGGTGACATGGTCCGCCTCCTCAGCGCCACAGCGCCTGGAACACCGGCCCTTGGTTCGTCGCCTGCACACCACTCTCCGGCCAGGGACCGGTAGACGGAACAGCCGCCGTGGAGACGCTCGCGAGGCCGAGCGTGGCGAACGTCGAAGCGAGCGTCACGCGCAGGCCCGGGCTCGCGACCAGGTGCAGCGGATTGCTGAACGGAGGCGCGACCTCGAGGTCCAGCATCTGGGCGTGCACGATGCCGGCCAGCAGGCTCGCGACCGCGGGCACCTCGATGCGGATGCGTCCGCTGCCCCAAGGTGCTGTCGCGGTGCCGAAGCGGACCGCGTCGATCGACATCGGCAGCACGGCCGCCGGATCGACGTAGAGGCGATAGCCCGGCATGCCGAGCAAGGCGAGATCGAGACCGCCAGGGATCTGGGGCCCTCCGAGCAGCAGGAACGCCGGCGTGTTGGCGACGCCCTTGGCCAGGAAATCGAGCCCCTCGCCAGCCACGGTCGCGGGGCGGGTCAGATCGAGTCGGGGGGCGATGTTGCCAGCGGTCAGCGCCGCGCTGCCGACGGTCGCCGCGACACCATCGTGCTGCGCCAGCATCCCGTCGAGCCACCAGTAGCGGCTCTCCTTGCCGACCACGGGCGCACCGAGGATCTCGACACAGAGGTTGCCACCGCTGTGCACGAAGGGCTGCTGCAACGTGATGCGCAGCGTCTGGTCCACGCTCCAGCGGTTGGTGCCGGCAGCGAGCGAGGCGGGCAGTGCCACCCGGCCTTGGAACGCCTGGACGCGGTTGGCGCCGTGGTTGAGCGCGAACGTCGCGCGGATCCCCTCCGGCGCCACGGTCGTGGAGGACAGGAAGACGCTCAGATCGCTCTCGCCGGCCTGGAACGCGTGGCTCGGGTCACCATCCCGCCGGAACACGAGCGCCTCGAGGGAGCGCCCGGCCAGGGCGCCGAGGTGCGAAGCGGCGACCAGCACTTGCTGGCGCCCCCGGAAGTGCAGGCCGGCCAGCTCGAAGCGGGAATCGCCTTCGAGATTCGCCTGGGCCGCTGGGATCGTGGCGGTCTGTTGCGCCGGCAACACGAACCCGAGGAGAAGAACAGGAACACACGGTGCGACACGCATGGGGTTGACTCCTGGTTGCTGAGGTGTCGCCGCGGCGAGCCGGGGTCCGGCCTCACGGGGTCCTGCTCGGACCGGGTGTTGCCATGACCCTCAGGCTGGTCACGGGCTGGCGTGCCTGTAGCAGATCGCAGCACCAAGAAGAACGGTGCTGCGTAATACAACGGGTAGTTTGTCGTTGTTTTGCGCGCGAAACCCCGTCCATCGTCCGGTCTCACCGGACAAATCACTCACTTGTATCTCGATTGTAAATCGAAAAACCGCGAGGTTACTTAGCCCAGGCCGCCGACGCTGCGGCTGTCGACCCCGGCCGTCTTCAAGATGTTCTTCTCGAGGCGCCGTTCGAGGCGGCGCAAGCCCCGCATCGAGGGATCCCGCAGCAGGATCGACCCGCCGGCCACCGCCCCGTGGCCACCGAACGACCCCTCGCCACCGAGCGCGCCGCGGATCAGC
>CAZSKV010000119.1:0-2874 GCA_964607495.1 uncultured candidatus Brocadiaceae bacterium | reverse complement strand
TCCTCTTTGGGCAGTTCCCGCACGAGGTGCAGCCAGTGGTTGCCGGGCGTGTAGGCGACGAAGTACTCCTGGAGATGGAACGGCTTCGCCTGCGCCGCCCAGTAGACCTTCTTCCAGTCGTGCATGCGCAGCGCGAAGCCTGGCGGCAGCGCGTTCAGCAGCCGGCAGAACTCCTGCATGCCCGCGGGCTCCTTGACCTTCTTCTTCAGGTTCTCGCCGTCCCACCATGCCTGCGGATGGATACGCAGCGCCGCCTCGAGCACCTGGTCGTCGAGCGAGAGCTCGAGCACGGTCTGGATGTAGTGCGTCTCGGCGTCCTTGCCGAGGGCCTCGCCGAAGTAGCCGGCGAGCTTCTTGCGCTCCCTGTCCGAACGGCACAGATAGGCGCGCTGCTCGCGCACGCGGTAGCTGTTGAACGTGTAGGGATGGTGCAGGCCCGCCTGGGACGAGAGTTCGACACCGCGCGCCTTGGCCAGTTGCTTGACCGCATCCACGTGCGCCTTGAGCTTGCGCCGCACCGAGAGGCGGAGCGCATTGAACTCCTCGTCCTGCTGCCGGTGTTTCTCGTAGGCGAGGAAGTCGCGCGGAAGGAACGGTTCGATCATCGAAGGCCTCTCGACTATCGTCCGGCCCTGTGCGATTCCACTCCCCGCTGCTGCTCTTGTCGCTCGGCGCCTGCTCGCTGCCCGGGCTGACCTCGCCGCGCTTCTACCTCGAGCCGCAATGGTCGTTGCTCGAGCTCCGGGGCGACACCAGCATGCAGTCGACGTCGTCGGGTTCGGTCGTGGACAACCCCGCGATCGACGCGCGCGAATTCGGGCTCGATCACCACGCCGGCAACTGGGGGGTGAAGGTGTCGGTCGGCGACGATTTCTCCGGCTTCGACGCCTCGTACCTGAACGTCGAGAACACGAACACCCGCCGCGGCACGCTGCCGGCCGATTGGGGGGACATGCGCACCGGCGACCGCGCGCTGATGAACGTGACCGGCGACGAGTGGCGCCTCGCCTACTTCGGCGAGGTGTGGGACACCGAGATCAAGCGGGACGTGACGCTCCGCGTCGCGCCCGGACTGGCGCTGACCCACCGGGATCTGAAGCTCGAAGCCAAGGAGGAGACATCCTCGACCCGGCGGCAGGTCGTCCACATCGCCGAGGAGGTCACGCCCTACGCCGCCCTGCGCGTCCGTGTCGCCTGGCGCAACTTCGACCTGGACGTCGACTACGGGATCAACCCCGACCTGCACTTCGGCGGCGACTACGACGGCGTGATGCAGGACTACGAAGTGCGCGGCCGCTATCGCCTCGAGGACCAGGACCTCGCGTTCGTGGCCGGCTATCGCCACAGCGACATCACGGCGAGTGGCAGCGAAGGCGGACTGCGTTGGGAGACCGACTTCGCGTTCGAGGGCTGGTTCTTCGGCGTCCGGTTCGGCTTCTGAAGCCGCAGCAACCGCGATTCAGACCACGCAGTCGACCAGCGTGCCGGTGCCATCACCTCGCGGCAGACCCGAATCCTGGACCTGCCGTGCGCTCTCGATCAGCTGCATCGCGGCCTGACCCTCGAGCCGCTGCTGCTCCAGCACCTTGCCGGCAATGCTCGAACTCATCTCCGCGGCCGTGACGGCGCTGGTCTCCATGCACGGACTCATCGGCTGCCGGCGCCCTGGGAACTGCATGCGGCCCCCAGCCGCCGCTGCGATCGGAATCTCTGCGCGAGTTCCTGGGCGATCGCGTCGACGCTGCGCCCCGTGGTCTCGAGCGTGATTTCGGCCTGGCGATAGAGCTCCTCGCGCTCGGCGAGGATGCGGCACAGGCTCTGGAAGCTCTGCGCGTTCTTCGCCATCGGCCGCAGGTCACCCTGGGCGATCACGCGTTCCCAGTGCTCCTCGGGACTCGCCTTCAGCCACACCGTGTGCGCCTGGGCGCGCAGGAACGACCAGGTCTCGGGCGCGGTCACGAGTCCGCCACCGGTCGCGATGATCTTCGGCCCCGGTTCCGCCAGCAGGCGCTCGAGCACCTCGCGCTCGCGCTCGCGGAACGAGCGCTCGCCGTGGAACTCGAAGATCTCGGCCAGTGACAGCGCCGTCTCCTGCTCGATGCGCGCGTCGAGTTCCACCAGCGGCACGCGCAGCAGCTTCGCGAGCCGGCTGCCGACCGCGCTCTTGCCGGCGCCCCGCAGGCCGAGCAGCGCGATCGCCGGATGCCGGCGCGCGCCGCGTCGCGGCAACACGCCCACGAGCTCGTGCAGGCTCGTGCCGAGCGCCTCCGCCAGATCGGCCAGGCGCAAGAGCGATGGATTGGCGCGGCCGCCCTCGATCTCGGCCAGGAAGCGCTCGGAGATCCGCGTGCTCGCGGCGAGTTCGCGCCGCGACCAGCCGCGCGCCTTGCGCAGGCGGCGCACCTCCTGGGCCAGGGCGTTCAGCATGGTCTCGGAGCGGGCCATATGAACTATCATGCATGTTCTCCCGGACTTTGCGAGCGCTCGATGCACTATCGTGCTTGACCGACCCCGGCCTTGCGCTACAAAGCTGCGCCGCCTCGACTCGCCCCGAGGAAGCTCACGCGACATGCTCGACTTCAACCGCCACCCCGACCGCTACACGCATCTGCGGCTCTCGCTCGCCGGCGATCTGGCCCGGCTCGACCTCGCGATCCAGGCCGACAAGCCGTACCGCTCCGGTTACGAGCTCAAGCTGAACAGCTACGACCTCGGCGTCGACATCGAGCTGGCCGACGCGGTGCAGCGGCTGCGCTTCGAACACCCGGAGGTCAAGGTCGTCGTCGTCGGCAGCGCGCTGGAGAAGGTGTTCTGCGCGGGCGCCAACATCCGGATGCTGCAGAGCTCCTCGCACCCGTTCAAGGTCAACTTCTG
>CAZSKV010000118.1:0-3104 GCA_964607495.1 uncultured candidatus Brocadiaceae bacterium | reverse complement strand
GACCGACTTCGCGCTGCGCTTCGAGCTGGGCAGCGCACTGCTCGAGCTCGGCCAGACCGACGCGGCGATCGCGGAGCTGCAGCTCGCGATCAAGGACCCGCGCAAGAAGGCCGAGAGCTTCCTCGGGCTCGGCAAGGCCTTCCGCAAGAAGGGCCTCGCCGACCTCGCGCTCGGCCAGCTCGAGAAGGCGCTCGAGGCCAGTGGTCCGTCGGGCCCGCTCGGCAAGCAGACGCTCTACGAGATGGGCTCGGTCGCGCACGAGGCCGGCCGCGCGCCCGAAGCGCTCGCCCACTTCTCCCGCATCCTCGAACAGGACATCGGCTTTCTGGACGTCGCGCAGAAGGTCCAGGAGCTGAAGTCCGCTCGTCCCGCCTGAGTCCTTTCCGCAATCCGAACCATCGATGGCCACCAGCAATCAATCCAAGAAGCGCATCCGCCAGAACGAGAAGCGTCGCCTGCGCAACAAGGCGATCACCTCGTCCTACAAGACCCTGATCGCGAACCTCCTGAGCGCCGCACAGAAGGGTGACAAGCAACAGGCCGAAGCCCTGCTGCGCGAGACCCTGTCGAAGATCGACAAGGCGAGCAAGCGCCGCGTGCTGCATCCGAACACCGCCGCCCGGCGCAAGAGCCTGGTCATGCGTGCGGTGCGCGACCTCGCGAAGAAGGCCTGAACCGCGGGCCGGGACTGCCGGCGCGCAGACGTCTAGCGGTTCTGCAGCAACGACAGCGCGATCTGCGGCTGCACGTTCGCCTGCGCCAGCACCGCGACGGCCGCCTGCTGCAGAATCGTCTCGCGCGTGAGCTCGGCGGTCTCGTTGGCCACGTCGACGTCGCGGATGCGGCTCTCGGCGGCCGAGAGGTTCTCGGCCTGGCTGCGCAGGTTGGCGATCGTCGCGTTCAGCCGGTTCTGGACCGCGCCGAACTGGCCGCGGACCCGGCTGATCGTGTTGATCGCCGTGTCGATCGACGAGATCACGAGCGACATGTTGCTCAGGTTCGTGATGCCCAGGGTCCCCAGGCCGAGCGTCGAGGCCAGCGTGTCGGAGAGCGAGACCTGGATCGTGTCGACGCCGGCGGTCGTGCCGGTGCCGACCTGGAAGGTCAGCGTCGAGCCGGTGCCGTCGAGCAGGTTCACGCCGTTGAAGGTCGTCGAGCGCGCGATGCGGTCGATCTCGTTGATCAGGTCGGTGAACTCCGCGTTCAGCGTCTGGCGGTCCAGCGCGCTCACGGTGGCGTTCGCGGCCTGGATCGAGAGTTCGCGCAGGCGGATCAGGATCGCCGAGACCTCGTTCAGGGCGCCCTCGCCGGTCTGGGTCAGCGAGATGCCGTCCTGGGAGTTGCGCACCGCCTGGTTGGTCGCCCGGATCTGGGCCCGGAAGCGCTCGGAGATCGCCAGGCCCGCCGCATCGTCGGCCGCGATCGCGACCCGCAGGCCGGTCGAGAGGCGGCGGTAGCTGCCTTGCAGACGCTCGGTGGTCGTGGCCAGCGAACGCTGGGCGTTCATCGACGCGATGTTCGTGTTGACCCGAAGGCCCATTCCTTTGCCTCTTGCCTCGCCTGCGGCAGGGGCGGCATCGGAGCGATGCCGCCGTCGCCGTGCAGTGGCTGTCGGCATTCGCTTGAGCGAAAAGTGAGGAAATCCAGTTCTTCGACAGCGCCGGGCCGCCGGGGCCCGGATCGAGACTGGGGGAGCGCGCGGGCCGCGCCTTCCCGGGCGCTCAGCGGATCAGCTTGGTGTAGCGGTAGTAGGCCTCAAGCGTCAGCACGCTGATCGCGGTCGTGAACACGCGGCCACCGTCCTCGCCCCAGACGTCGAACTCCGGATCCCAGGAGCCCTTGTAGTTGCCGTCCTTCCGCTGTGGCTTGACGATCGCCTCGGTCATCGCCTTGGACCATTCGGTCCAGTGGCGGCCGCCCATCTGGAACAGCGCGTAGGAGGCGTAGTACCAGTAGTACTGGTCGATCGAGCCGTCCTTCTCGTTCCACTTCGGCGGCTTGGACAGGATCAGGTTGGCCGCGGCGTTCATCGCCGGGCCGTACTTCTGGTCCTTCGGATCCTGGCCGAGGAAGAAGCGGCAGAGCAGGCCGACCGCCGTCATGGCCTCGCCCTTGTCGGTCGGGAAGCGGGTCGCGTGGTCGCCGGGGTGCCGCGACGAAGCCTCGCCGCGCTTGGTGTAGCCGTGGCGGCCGTTGCTCGGGTCGGTGACCTGATCCAGCCAGGTCTCGCACAGCTTGAACGCGTCCTTGTTGACGACGAGCTTGAAGTCGGCGGCCGACTTGTAGGCCATCACGGCCCAGCCGGTGACCGACGTGTCGTTGTCGTTGTCGCGCGGCTGGTAGCGCCAGACCATGTACGGGTTGCGGTGCGACTCGAGGTAGTTGAGGCCGTTCTGGGCGTAGGGGCGCAGCAGCTTGTAGTCGGACAGACCGTAGGCCTCGCACATCGCGTAGGTCGCGATCGCGTGGTCGTAGATGAAGTCGTGGGAGGCGTTCATCCCGAACAGGCCGTTCTCCTGCTGCTGGTCCTTGAGCCAGGTCACGGCCTTCTTGATGACCTCGCGGTACGGGCCGGAGCGCATCGTGCTGCCGTCACCGAGGAACGCGAGCAGCGCGAGGCCGGTGAGCCCGACGTCGTGCACCGGGTTGCCGGCGCCCTTGCAGGCCTCGCCTTCCTTGTCGTGCTTCATGAACTCGTCGGCGTCCCACTTGCCGTCCTCGTCCTGATGCTTCTTGAGCCACTCGAGGCCGGCCTCGATCGCTTCCGCGGTCGACTTGCCACCCTTGACCAGGCCCTTGCGGCCGCCCTTGCGCCCGCCGAACTTGCCGGCGGCGCCGCCGCCGAGACCGACCGCGGTGTTCCAGGCGTTGCCGTCGAAGGCCGACTGCACGCCGGTGTTGTCCGTGGCGGTGGGATCCTCGAAGTTCGACTCGCCCGTGTTCTCGGTGTTGGTGTTGGTCTCCTGCACCTCCGAGTCCTGCATCTGCGGGTTCTCGGGCGGCTTCTCCTCTTCGATCTTCTCCTCGGGCTTGACCTCTTCCTCGATCTTCTCCTCGGGCTTCGGCATCTCCATCTGCGCCGCCTTCTGCTCGAGCTTGGGCGG
>CAZSKV010000117.1:0-3954 GCA_964607495.1 uncultured candidatus Brocadiaceae bacterium | reverse complement strand
GGCAGGCCGACCGCGTCGAACGCGAGGTGGTCGGTGCCACCCGTGTCGTCGAGCGTCAAGGTGGAGGCGCCGAGGTCGTGGAAGGGTTTCAGCCACTCGCGGAAGATCGGCGCGACCTTCTCGTTGCCCTGCAGATAGACGCCGCGCACGCGGCCGGTGCCGTTGTCGAGGTTGAAGTAGCCGGCGAGCAGTTCGTGCTCGGACAGCCGCGTGCCGTCGCGGCTGCCGAAATGCTGGGTCACGTAGGCGCGCGAACCGAGGAGGCCCTGCTCCTCGCCGCTCCAGAGCGCGAAGCGGATCGTGCGGCGCGGGGTCACACCCTTCTCCTTGGCCAGCAGGGCCAGCAACCGCGCGGCCTCGAGCACGACTGCCGAGCCGCAGCCGTTGTCGGTGCAGCCGGTGCCGGCCTGCCACGAGTCGAAGTGCGCGCCGAGCATCACGATCTCCGGGCCACTACCCGGCAGTTCGGCCAGGACGTTGTACTCGTGCAGGTCGTCGGCGAAGAAGGTGCAGTTCAGCTCGACCGCGACGCGCACCGCGAGCCGCTTGAGCAGCAGGCGGACCATCCGGTTGTAGTGCTCGACCGCGAGCGTGAACTGCGGGATCACCTCGGTCCCCTCGTCGCGCGCCCGTGGCTGCTGATCGCGAGGCTTGCCCGGCTCACTGATGACGCTCGCGCCCTGCACGAACACCGTGCCGTAGTCGCCCTTGCCCGCGCGATCGAAGATCGCCGCCGGCTTCTTGGCGGCCACGATGCGCAGCATCGCGTCGCGGCGCACGAAACCGGCCTGGAAGTCCCCCTGCCGTGCGTTGCGTGCCGGCCGCGACGCCGCGCGCTGGTCGGCCAGGCCGAGCAGGGCCTCGGCGTCGAGGCGCTTGCTGATCGCATCGAAGGGTTCCTTCACATCGCGCGGCGTGTCGATCAGCACGACCTTGCCGGCGAGGTCGAGGCTCGCGAGCTCCTCGGCGCTGGCCTCGGCGACGTAGACCACCTCGGCCTCCACCCGCGCCGGCAGGCTCGGCGACCAGGCCTTCGGGAAGGCGATGACCTGCCACGGGTTGCTGCCGACGACCTCGACCAGCGCATGGTCGCAGCGCCAGCCGCGGCCGAACGGACCCCACTGCTCGGAGCGCGCGTTCTGCAGGCCGAAGCGCGTGAACGCCCCCTTGGCCCACTCCTGCGCGTTGCGCAGGTTCTTCGAACCGGTCAACCGCGGGCCGTGGACGTCGCAGATCCAGCTCAGGTGATCCATGACCTGGCTCTGCTCGAGTCCGTGCTGGCGGAGGAATGCAATCTCGTCCGCGCCCGGTGCCCGGGCGGCGGGGGCCGCCGGCTGCTGGCAGGGCGCGACAGCGGCGAGGACGAGAGCGACAGCGAGCGTGCGGGTCGTCACGGGCGGAAAAGCTACTCCGCGAGCAGCTTTTCCGCCTGCGTCAGATCTTCACTTCGATCAGTCCGCTCTGCGTGATGCCGCGCAGCGAGAAGTCGCTCATGCGCACCGACATGCCGGCGAAGTAGAGCTTGGTCCCGATCGGGATCCCGGCCGGGTAGGGGAGCACGCCCATGCCCTGGGTCACGATCGTGAACGGGCCGCCGGTCAGCAGGCCGACCGAGGCTCCGAAGAGCGCGTCCGGCGTGATGCCGATCGTGCAGGTGTACGGGCTGATCGGCACCAGGAGTCCAGCCGTTCCGGTCAGGGACAGGAACGCGTAGCCGTTCGTGCTGTCGTTCAGCTGGTTGGCCGGGATGTCGCCCATCGTGAACGTGATCGAGCCGGCGGCCGTGCTGGTGATCGTCGCCGAGTTGCGCAGGTCGAGGTTCACGCAGCTCGGGCCGAAGAGGCCTTGGGGCACGGCCGTGATGCCGATCACGGTCGGATCGTCGGTGGTCGCGGTGCGGCCGATCGCAGTGACCTCGCCGGCATCCATCGCGTCGCCGTCGTTGTTGAGGTCGCGCAGGCTCAGGAACTGGCAGCCCGGATCGAGCGCCGTGTCGATCTCGTACGAGACGTAGATCGCGCCGGCGAAGTACTCGATGTCGTCGATCGGTCCCCACTTCGGCGTCGAGAGCACGCCGTCGTAGAAGAGCGTGACCTCGCCCGCGTCCATCACGTCGCCGTTGGCGTTCTTGTCCTCGCAGCGGAAGATGTAGTTCTTGCCCGCGGTCGCCGAGAAGTTCGTCGCCAGGTAGACGATGCCGTTCGCATCGACCGCGACGCGGTCCATGGGATCGGTCGGGATCGCCGGCAGGACCGTGCCGAAGTCCGGGTTCGGCGCGGGCGGTGGCGTGATCGAGCCGGCCGCGACCGCGCGGTAGGCGAGCCAGAGCGAGTGTTGCCCGGTCGGCGTGGTCTTGAACCACGCCGGACCGTGGGCCGCGTACCAGATGCAGTCGCCGTTCTTGAGCACGGCGCAGGCGCGCTGGTCGGTCGCGAGGGCAGACGTGGTGCCGTAGGTGAGCGTGCCGCCGCTGACCAATTGCGTCGACTCGCCGGCATCCATGAAGTCGCCGTCGGCGTTGCCGTCGATGTGCTTCCACAGGCCGCGATGCGCGCCGGTGCCCTGGCCGATCACGGTCCAGAACACGCCGCCCTGCTCGGCCACGTGGCCCTGGCTCGAGGCGTCGAAGTCGAACACGACCTGGAACTCGGACGGATCGAGCGCCCCGTTGCCGTTCTGGTCGGTCGCGCGGTAGAGGTCGTCCGGGATGATGTCGTACCAGTAGAGGTAGTTCTTGCCGCCGACCGCGCGGTAGAGCATCTTGCGGCTGCTGCCGGTGCCCGTGCGCACGGTCGACTCCTGCACCAGCGGGCGGTTCTTGCCGCCCGAGAAGAGCGTGATGCAGTCCTTGTACTCGCCGGCGGTCGACGAGATGTTCGAGTAGAGGATGTCGGCCTGTGCGGCCGCGGTGGCGGCGAACACGAGCGGAAGGAGCGATGCGTAGGGTTTCACGGAGCCTCCGAGGGAGAGTGAACGAGGAGTGACGGGACGGGGAAGCTACCCGGACTGTCCCCGCCGGCCAGTGGCTCCGCGAATCTTCATCGCCATTTACCCGGGCTGGCCCTGGCTCTAGAACGCCCTCGCGCGACTCGATGCACGTCCTCTTCGACGCCCGTCTGCTCCACCGCCCGCTCTCCGGTCTCGAGCGCGTGCAGAAGAACCTGCTGCGCGAACTGGCGCTGCTGCCGGGCATTCGCCGCCTGACGGTCGCGGTGCTGCGCGGCACCAGGCTGCCCCAGGACTTCCCGCAGCAGGCCAAGGTCCTGGAGGTAGACGGTGGCGACGACCTGCTCGCGCTCCTGCTCGATCCCGACCCGAAGGCCCGCCCCGACGTCTATCACCTGAGCTACTTCCCCGACCGGGCCCCGCACGAGCTCTGGCTGCCGATCGCGGCGAAGGCCGCCGTGGTCGAGGTGCACGACGCGATCCTGAACCGGCACCCCGAGTACCACGCCTCGCTTGCGGCGCACGCGGCCTACGACGCGTTCGTGCGCACGCTCGTGCGCAGTTGTGACCGGCTGCTCGTGCACAGCGAGTCGGTGCGCGGCGAGGTAGAGCGCGATCTCGGCGGCGACCCGCAGCTCTGTGATCTGGCCCCGCTCGCGATCGACCCCGACCTCGCGCGGCCGCTCCCCGCGGTGGACGTGGCGGCCCGGCTCGCGCGCCTGTCCGTCGCGGGCGAGTACTTCGTCGCGATCGGGAAGGACTATCCGCACAAGGACCACGCGACGCTCTTCACGGCGCTCGCGCAGGTGCCGCGCGCGACGCTCGTGTGCGCCGGTGCCAAGGTCTGGGGCCAGAGCAGCGACGAGCTGCTGGCCAGGCTCGGCATCGCCGCGCGCGTGCGCTTCGTGCAGGGTCTCGACGACGCGGACATCCAGGCTCTGCTGCAGGGCAGCAAGGGCCTGGTCTACCCGTCGCGCGAGGAGGGCTTCGGCCTGCCGCCGATCGAGG
>CAZSKV010000116.1:0-11361 GCA_964607495.1 uncultured candidatus Brocadiaceae bacterium | reverse complement strand
TCCTCGTCGGCGTCGACGTCGAGTACCCGCTCATCGTCGCCAGCAACCGCGACGAGCGGCGGGAGCGGAAGAGCTCGCCGCCCGGGCTCTTCGTCGGCAGCAGGCATCGGCTGCTCTCGCCGCGGGATCGCGAACAGGGCGGCACGTGGATCGCGGTGTCGGAGCACGGCATGTTCGCGGCGCTGACCAACATCACGGCCGAACCCAAGGTCGAGGGCGCGCGCAGCCGCGGGCACCTGCCGCACAAGGCGCTCGACGCGGACGACCTCGAGCAGGCCGTCGCCACGATCACGCGGGAAGTGGCCGACGGCAGCTACAACGCGTTCCAGCTGCTGCTCAGCGACGGACGGCAGGTGCGCGTTCTGCGCCATGCGCGGCACGAGTTGCAGGTGCAGACCGTCGCCTCCCGGCTCGTCGTGCTGAGCAACGAGCATGCGGTCGGGCAGCTGCAGCTTCCCGAACTCGAGCCGGTTCTGGGCGCAGGCCTCGACCTGCCGGGCCGCTTCGCGCTGCTCGCGCCTGTGCTCCTGCAGACCGGAGGCGCTGGCCGGCACGCGATCCTCAAGCGCGGCGCCGAGTACGGCACGGTCTCGAGCTCGTTGATCGGCGTGCCCAGGAGCGACCCGCGCCAGCTGGTCTGGGAGTACGCAGCCGGTGCTCCCGACGCCGTGCCCTACCGCAGCTACGGCAATCTCGGCCGCCGCCTCGTCGAGCCCTGAACCGCGTCGGCTCATCGGCGTCCCGCCGCGGGCGTCCGCGAACCAGGCCGGATGCGCATGCCGCCGGCGCTCAGCGCGGCAGCTTCGCGAGGTTGCCGCGCGCGTCCTGGCGCGCCTGGGCCGCGAGCTTGCGCTGCTCCTCGCTGGTCTTGGGGTCGGCGAGCATCTTGTCGGCCGCCACCAGCGCGCGGTCGTAGTACTGCCGCGCCTTCGCGAGGTTCTCTTTGGTCGCGATGTGGTACTGCAGGATCACGGCCGCGTCGTTCAGGACCTGCGGCGACTCCGGCTCGAGCTCGAGCGCGTGCTCGTAGGCGGCGAGGCTCTGTTCGTACTGGCCGGTCTCACGGCACAGGAACGCATAGTTGTTCCACGGCTCGACCTTCTCCTCGAGGAAGGCGATCACATGGTTCAGATCGCGGCTCGCCGGCAGGTGGTTGGCCTTGTAGGCACGCAGCGCCAGGAACTCGAGGATCCTCTGCGCCTCGTCGCGATCGTTCTTCGCGAGGCCCTTGATCAGGTCGGCGAAGGCGCTCGCCGCGTCCCCGGCGTAGCGCGCCGCGTGGACCAGGGCGGCATCGTGGTCGCCGTCCCAGAACGCGGCGAGCATCGCATAGAACCGGCTGTTCGCGTAGCCCGGGTTGGCGGCCACCGCGAGCGCGAAGTTCTGCTTGGCCTCCTTCCAGTCCTTCTTCTCCAGTTGGGCGTAGGCGATGTACCAGACCAGGGTCGCGGCCTTCTTCGGGCTCGGGGCCTTGGTCTTCGCGTAGTCCTCGAGCGCGCCCTGGTAGAACGCGAGGCGCGCCTCGGTCGCGACGTTCTGCTGGATCCAGCCGTGGTTGAGCGTCGCCTCGGGGTCGATCGCGAGTGCCTGCCGGTACTCGACGAGCGCGCCGGCGACGTTGGCCTGCCAGGCGAAGAGGTCCCCGAGACGCTGGTGCGGGAAGGCGCGCGAAGGATCGATCCGGAGCGCGAGCTCGAGGGCCTGGCGGGCCGCGTCGCGCGCGTTCGCGGTCCGCTGCAGCAGCTCGGCCTCGGCGCGCCCGGTCGGCTTAGCGGTCGCGTGCTCCTCCCGGAGCCTGACGTAGCGGTCGAACCAGATCTTGGCGGTGAGGATCGCGCCGCCCGGATGGGTCGGGTGCCGCTGGTTCGCTTCCTGGGCCTGCGCGAGCGCCTGGTCGTCCTCGCCGAGCGCGTAGAAGCTCTGGCCGAGGATCAACCGCGCTTCCCGGTGCGCAGGATCGCGGGCGAGCACGGCTTCCGCGTAGCGCGCCGCGTCCCGCAGATTGTGGGTCACGAACTGGTCGCGCACGCCCTGCGCGAGCATCGACTCGGCCTTCAGGTTGTAGGTCTTGGCGATCAGCGCCGGGATCTCGAGCACGTCCGGGAACCTGGAGCGGACCGCCTCGAGATGGTCGAGAGCGTCGTTGTAGCGCCCGGCCATCCCCAGGCAGCGGCCGGCGGCGAGCGTCCAGTCGGGATTGCCCGGGTCGAGGCGCGTGAGCTCGAGCCAGGCGTCGGCGGCGGCCGCGACCTCGCCCTTGCGTTCGGCCGCGAGCGCCCGGTCACGGACGGCGCCTGCGTCCTGCGCCGTCGCCGGCTGCGAGCTCTGCGCGGCGCAACCGCTGGCGATCAGCGCGAGTGCCGCGCCGGGAATCCGGGCACGCATCCCGTCACTTGTCCTTGCCGGCTGCGCTGGCTGGTTGCGACTCGGCGCGCTTCTTCGCCTGCTCGATCTGGCGCAACGCCCCGCGGCTCTCGCCGCGATTGCTCGGCGAGTAGTACTTGAGGCTCTTCTCGTACCACTCCTTGGCCTTGGTCAGGTCCTTGCCGTAGTGGCGGAAGTAGTAGCCGAGGTTCTGGCAGCAGTCGCCGACGGCTTCCTCGAGGTCGTTGCGGCCCTGCTTGTCCTTGGGGGGGTCGGTCTGCAACAGCTTGTCGCCGCGCGCGACCGCGTCCTCGAGCGTGGTCCTGGCCTGGTCGGTCTCGCGGCGCAGGTGGTAGAGCGCGATCAGCGCCTTGTCGTTCGCGAGCCGGATGTTGGTCGGATCGAGCTCGACCGCGCGCGAGTAGCTCGCGTAGCTCGCCTCGTACATCTTCTGCGCGGTGGCCTGGTCGCCCGACCGCTCGAGGACGGTGCCGTAGTCGCGCGCGAAGAGCCCATGGTTGTTCGCGAAGTCGGCGTCGGCCTTCGCGGCCGCGGTTGCCTGCCGGAACAGGTTTTCGGCCTTGGCCAGGTCGCCCGCGATCTTGCCGCCGACCCGCAACAGTCCGTCCTTCGTGCTCCACTGCGAGTTGAACACCGCGGTGATCCGGTCCGGCCGCAGCCTGGTGGCCGCCAGCAGCGCGGTCCCGGCCTTCTCGGCGTCGTCCGCCGAGAGGTGGAAATAGCCCTCGGCGGTCAGACAGAGCGCCATCCACTGGTCACACGAGTCGGCATAGGCGGGCGTGCCGGACTTCGCCTGCGCGAACGCGTTGCGCGCCTGCTCGATCACCGCGAGGGCCGCCTTGGGTTCCTTCGGGTTGTCGGGCCAGAGGGCGAGCGCCTCCTCGAAGCGGACCCGGCCGAGGTACCAGAGCCCCTTCGGGTCGGTGCGCGCCGCGAGCGCGGCCACGATCCGCCTGGTGTTCTCGCCGCCGGTGAGCTCGACGAGCCGGCCCAGAGCCTGGTCGCTGTCGGGGTGCTTGGCCAGCTGCTTGAGCACCAGGTCGAAGGCGACGCCCGGCTGTCCGGTCCACTGCTCGAGCGTCATCCAGGTGTTCAACGCCTGGTCGTCGAGCCGGCCCTGCTTGTCGAGTTCGCGGAACGACTCGCGCGCGCCCTCGAGTTCGGCCTTGGCTTCCTTGTTGGCCTGCTTCTGGTCGATGTAGACGCGCGCGGCCGCGACGGCCCGCGCGTGATGCGCCTGGAGCGTGAGATCCGATGCTTCCCCGCCGCGCGAACGCATGTGTGCGAGCAGTGACGCAGCCTCGCGGTTCGCGTCGGCGTAGTCCCCGTGCTCGACGAGGAGCTTGACCAGGTCCAGGCGCGGCTGGACCGGTTCGCCATCCAGCTCGACGGCCTTCTTCAGCTGGTTGATCGCGTCGGCATAGAGGCCGTCGACGAGACTCGCCTTGCCGCCGGCTTCCCGCGACCTCGTCGCGAAGCGCCAGTTGTAGAGGCCGCAGAGGTGGTGGTACGGAGCGAAGCCCTTGAGTTCCTTGGCCCCAGCGTCGAGCACGAGCAGCGCCGCGTCGAGGTCGTCAGCCTTCGCCTCGGCGTCCTTCTTGAGCTTGTCGAACGCGGCCTGCTTGGCCTTGTCCTGCCCGTGCGCGGGACCGGCGGCTCCCGGCACCGCCGGCACCAGGTCGGCGGCGGGGGTGCGGGCAGGGCCGCGCGTGTGCTCGCGCAGCAACTGCGCCGCCTGCCGGCGCTGGTAGGGGTAGTAGAGCACGGCCTTGTCGCAGAACGGCCTTGCCGCCGCGAACTCCTTGCCCTGCTGCAGCAGCATGACCGCGATGTTCTGCCAGGCGTCGCCAACCGCCTCCTCGAGGTTGTTGCGCACGTCCCGGTCGGCGTCGCTCGGCAGCTCGCCGAGTTGCTGTTCGCCGAGCTCGATCGCCTTGTCGAAGCACTGTCGCGCGCGCTCGTAGTCGCGCTTGAGGTGGTAGACCAGCATCAGCCCGCAGTCGTTCACGATCCGCGCGTCGCTCGGGGTGAGGGCGACCGCCTGTTCGTACCAGCGGTAGCTCTTCTCGTAGAGCGGCATCGCCTCCGCCAGCGCCTTCGCCGCCTCGGCCGCGTCCGCGCCCGCCTTGCGCTCGATCGCGTTGCCGAGGTCGCGGGCGGTCAACGCCGCATTGTTGAACATGAAGCCGAACCGGTCGGGATGCCGCCCGACCGCCCACTCGTAGAACGCGAGACCCTCGCGCAGGGCTTCGGGGGTCGAGGGCGCCACCAGGGCGGAGCCGATCTTCTGCAGGCCGCTCGCATACGTGCCGCCGAACGAGTCGAAGAGCACCGGCCTGCCCTCGGCGTCCTGATCGGCGACTCGCGGCGACAGCTCGTGGCTCTCGAGCAGCAGCTGCTTGCTCGCGGTCAGGTCGCCCTGTTCGAACAGGACTCGCGCCTGGGACAAGGCGAGGATCGCCAGCGTGTCGGAGGTCGCGTCCTTGTGCTGCGGTTGCAGTTTCAGGTACTGCACGAAACTCTGTGCGGCGTCGCGGTAGGTCGTCAGCGCCTCGTCCCACTGCCCCTTGCCACGGCGATCGTCGGCCAGGGCCTGCTGCGCCTTGCCGAGATACCACACCAACGGCGCGGACTGCGGGTGCTGGCGCAGCAGGCGCTTGTAGGCCGTCACGCACTCGACGCGCTTGCCGAGCGCGATGTGCAGGTCGAGGTAGCCGGCGTGCAGGCCGGAGTCCACCGGCGTGCGCTCGATGCCGCGCTCGAACTCGAGCAGGGCCTCCTGGTGCTGGTTCAGCCACTGGTAGACCTGCGCCGCCTTCAGGTAAGCGGGGCCGGGTTGGCCTGCCTTGGCGCGCTCGACCCGGGACAACACGGTTTCCGCGAGTTGACGCGTGCCCGCTTCGATCTTGCCCCCGGCGTGGATCTCGGCGTTGCGCGCCGCGACGAAGATCTGCATCTCGTTCTCGGCCGCGACCAGCAGGGCCGCGCATAGCGTGGCTTCCCCGGCTCCCTTCTGCTTTGCGGCCTGGGCGGCGGCCAGGGCCTCGTCCCGCCCATCCGTGAACTGGCCGCGCTTGAGCAGCGTGTCCGCGAGATGCATCCGCGCGTCGACGTCGTCGGGCGCGAGCTCGATCGCGCGGCGCAGGCAGCGGACCGCGTCCTCGAGCAGCGCGTCGACGTTCTTGGTGGCAGTGGCTGCCAACCCGAGGTTGCCCTCGGCCGCGAGCAGCAGTGCGTCACGGTCGTTCGGGTCGGTGCGCAGCAGTTCGTCCGTCTGCAGCAAGGCCTCGTCCCACTGCTGTTGTGCCAGTTGGGAGCGCGTGCGCTGCAGCCGTTCCTGGCGGTCGGCCTTGGCGGAAGCGCTCTCCTTCGGATCCGTCGAGGCCGCGCAGGCGAGCAGCAGCAGGAGTGGGACGCAGGCGTTGGACACTTTCATGACGCAGTGGGTGGGTGCGGACGCTGAACCGGGTTCACGTCGGACTCGCGCCGACCTGGGGGATCAGTCGATGCGCGCAGCGGGGTTGGAACGCGCGGATTGTGGTAGGGAGGCGGGGTCGAGGGCAAGGAGGGTCCCGCGCGCCGACAGGATCAAGGCTGCCAGCGCGAGGTGTCGATATCTCCGACGCTGCAGGCACCCACAGCATGGCAGAAGCGGCCGTAATCTCCGTCGCCGACCGGCTCGACCGTGGCACGGTCGCGCATGTACTGGACGACCTCGACACCGTGCTGCACCGCCGGCCGGAGCACGTGATCCTCGACCTCGCACGCGTCGAGACCTTCGACTCGGCGGGGATGGGCGCGGTGGTCGAGGGCATGCGGCGGGCCCGGAGTCGCGGCACCGAGGTGCGGCTGCGCGGGTTGTCGCAGGCGATGCTCGACTTCTTCTCGCTCGTCTCGGTCGAGCGGCTGACCGCGCCCGCACCGGCGCGCGTGCGGCGTGACCCGGTGTCGCGGCTCGGGGCCGCGTTCGAGCCGATGCTCGAGGCGGTGGGCAACGTGCTGCGGACCACGGGCGACGTCTGCGCCGCGCTCTGCGTCGCGCCGTGGCGCGGCAAGGGGCTGCGCCTGGATCGGACGATCCTCGAACTCGATGCCGCCGCGATCGGGGCATTGCCGATCATCGCGCTGATCGGCTTCCTGCTCGGGTTGATCCTCGCGATGCAGGCCTATGTGCAGTTGCGCATCTGGGGTGCCGAGCTCTACATCGCCGACATGGTCGGGGTCTCGGTCACGACCGAGATCGGCCCGCTGATGACGGCGATCGTGCTCGCGGCACGCTCGGGTTCGGCGAACGCCGCGCAGCTCGGCGCGATGGTCGTCAGCGAGGAGATCGACGCGCTACGCCAGATGGGCCTGCACCCGGTGCGCTACCTGGTCGTACCCAAGGTCCTCGCGCTCGCGTCCGGCGTGGTCATGCTCTGCCTGGTGTTCGATCTGATCGCGATCTGCGGCGGTGCGCTGTTCGCGTTCCTGGCCGCGGGGATCGAACCCAACGTGTTCCGCGAACAACTGCAGCAGGCGGTGAAGCTCCCGGACTTCCTGATCGCGACCGCCAAGAGCCTCGCCTTCGGCACCTGCATCGGGATCGTCGGCTGCGCGCTCGGTCTGCGGGTCGCCGGCGGCAGCGAGGGCGTCGGCCGCGCGACGACGAACGCGGTCGTGTTGTCGGTGTTCCTGATCATCTGCACCGACACGGTGTTCGTCGCCGCGCAGAGGCTGCTGTGGCCGTGACCCTCGACGCGACGGCCCGGCAACGGCTCGAGGCGCTGGTGCAGCGGCGGAACGACGATCTCGTGCGCGCGATCGCGGTCACGACCACGATCGGCGGGCGCGACATCCTGCGCGGCATCGACCTCGCGGTCCGGCGCGGCGAGGTGTTCGTGCTCATGGGCCCATCGGGTTGCGGCAAGACGACGGTCCTGCGGCATCTCTGCGGCCTGTTGCCACCGACCTCGGGCTCGGTGTTCGTCGACGGCCGGGACCTCTACGGGCTCGACGCGGACGACCTCGACCGGCTGCGCTTGCGCACCGGCCTCTCGTTCCAGGGCGGGGCGTTGCTCAACAGCCTGTCGGTGCTCGAGAACGTCGCGCTGCCGATGCGCGAGAACACCCAGCTCCCCGAAGCGGTCCTCGTGCAGACGGCGCGCACGAAGCTGGACATGGTCGGCTTGTTGCACGCTGCGCACCTGCTGCCGGCAAACCTCTCGGGCGGGATGCGCAAACGGGCCGCGATCGCCCGCGCGATCGCCCTCGATCCCGAGATCGTCTACCTCGACGAACCCTCGGCCGGCCTCGATCCGATCACGGCCGCCGAAGTGGACAACGTGATCACGAAGCTCAACAAGGTGTTCAAGATCACGATGGTCGTCGTCACGCACGACATGCCGTCGGCGCTCGCGATCGCCGACCGCGTCGCGATGATGTTCGACGGCAAGGTTGCGGCGCTGGGGCCGAAGCAGGACGTGTTCGGCAGCCAGGATCCGGCCATCAGGAACTTCGTCGAGCGGCGGCTCGCCGAGTCGGGCGGGCGCGGGCTCGACATCACGCAGCACATGGTGATCTGACATGACGGGGAACACATGAGCGTCTGGAGCCATGGCGGCCGGCAGTTCCGGGTAGGCCTGCTCGTGCTCGGCTCGGCCGGGCTCTTCGTCGGCCTGCTCGGGTTCATCCTCGGCTCCGGGCGCGCGCGGCGGGTGGTGAGCTTCCAGATCGCCTTCGAGGAGAGCGTCAAGGGCATGGTCGTGGGCTCACGCGTCAACTTCCAGGGCGTGCCGATCGGTTCGGTGCAGGACATGCGCTTCCACCGCGGCAAGACCGAGGTCGCGATCGAAGTCGATGCCGACCGCGCGACCGTGCAGGACGTCACCGTGGCGCGCCTCGACCGGCTGCTGGTCACCGGCCAGGTCACGATCGAGCTGGAGGGTTATGCGGCGGATGCGAAACCGCTGCCGCCCGGGGCCAGGATCGCGGCCAAGGAGTCGCCGATCGACCGGCTGGCCCGGTCGTTGCCGGAGATGCTCGGCCAGACCTCGCGCCTGCTCGACAGCCTCGAGGGGCTCGCGCGGCGCGGCCACCTGCTGCTGGGTGACGAGAACCTGGCGGCGCTGACGCGCACGCTCGCGAGCGCCGAGCAGGCCGCGAGCATCCTGCCGCGGCGGCTCGATCGCAGCTTCGACGAGGTGGCGCTGCTCGCCGAACAGGCGCGGCGGACGCTGGCCGAAGCGCAGCGCAGCTGCACCACGGTCGGTGACCTGGCCCGGCGCGACGATCTCGGTCAGACCCTGGCCTCGCTGCGGCGCGCGACCGAGAAGCTCGAAGCGACGCAACAGGCCCTGGTCGACGCGACGGACGAAGCGCGCGGACTGTTGAGCGGCGTGCGTCCCGGTCTGCTCGACCTGCTGCAGAACGCGCGCGACTCGCTCGGCGAGTTCCAGTTGCTCGCGCGGCAGTTGCGGCTCGCGCCGTCCTCACTGCTCTTCGGTTCGCGGATCCAGGATGCAGCGGCGTCCCCAGGAGGAAAATGACGCGTCTCGATCATCGGCCCTGGCTCCTGCTCGGGCTCGCGGCCTGCGGCAGCGTCGTCGTGCCCGCAGAACGCTTCTACCGGCTCGCGGTGCCGGCGCCGGAGACGGCGCCGCTCCAGGAGCCGCAGGTGCTGCGCGTGCAGAGCGTGCGCCTGGCTGCGGCGCTCGCCAGCGACCGCATCCTCGTCAGTGACGGCGGCGTGCGCGTGCACCCGTACGAACTGGATCGATGGATCGGCCCGCTCGATGGGCTGGTGCAGGATGCGCTCGTGCAGGGGCTCACGCGCACCCGCGCGTTCGCGCAGGTCAAGGGTCCGGGCGACGGCGGCCGCGACGACGTGCAGCTGGCGGCGCGGGTCCTCGACTTCTGCCGTCACGAAGCCGACGGCAAGCCCTTCGGCCGTGCCGAAGTCGAGATCCGGCTGCTGCGCAGTACGGACGGCAGGGTGCTCTGGCAGCGGGAGCTCGTGGCCTGCGTAGCGAGCGCCGGCGACGGCCCGGCGGCGGCCGTGCAGGCGCTGTCCGTGGCGATGGCGCAGGTCGTGCAAGGCATCGTGCAAGGCTGCCGCGAGTCGGGCGTGCTCGCCGGCCCGGCGCGCTGAGCGCGGCGCCAGGACCTCCCCCGGCGGCAGGGCCAGGGCGGCGCGGACCCGATCCCCTGGATCGGCCGGTGTCGTGGGCCGGTGGCAAGAGCGAGCGAAGTGTCCCCTCGGCCCTGGCCGCGGACTATTCTCTCCTGTGTTCCGTCGAAGGCCGCTGCCACCCGTGATGCCTAGATCCCTGCTCTGTGTTCCGGTCATGCTGCTGGCCGCCTCCAGCTGCGACAACGTCGGCCGTGCGTTCGATCAGGGCGGCGGCGGCGGCAGCGAGTCGGGCGACAAGACCAACATCCAGGCGATGGTGGCCGGCGGCGACGCGGGCGCGAACCGGCCCACGGTCAAGGCCGTGTATCCGAAGGGTGCGGGCTGGCCAGGCACGGTGCCGGTGGTCGTCCTGTTCAGCGAGTCGATGAACCAGGATTCGATCTCGCCACCTTCGAACTCCGGCCTGCAGCCCAACCTCTACGTGCGCGCGAAGGGGACGACCCAGGTCCTGCCGGCGCAGTACGACTTCCTGCTCGGGGGCACGGCCGTGGTGATCCGGCCGCTCACGGCGCTGACCGGCGGCGGCGGTGGCTCCGGCCAGGCCGTCAGCTACGAGGTGGCGATGAAGACCGACGTGCGTGACGCCGACGGCGCCCGGGTTGCGGGCAATGCCGAGGTCGTGCTCGCGGAGTTCACGCCCGATCAGGACGTGACGAAGGTCAAGGACGGGCAGATCCTGACCACGCTGCCCGAGACCAATCGCAGCAACATCCAGCGCGAGACGATCGTCTACGCGGTGTTCACGAAGCCGGCCACGACCTCTTCGGTCACGACCACGAACTTCGTGGTCAGGCCGCGCGGCGGCAGCCCGGTCACCGGGTTGCTCGGCTTCCCGCTGGCGAGTGCCACCGCGAACGACGGCCGCGTGCTGCGCTTTGTGCCCCGCGATCCGCTGCCGGGCGAGACTCAGATCGACATCGAAGTCCAGAACACGATCGCCTTCGGTGACGGCAAGCTCGACTTCAAGAACAAGACGCCGTACGCGACCTTCACCACGCTGCCGCACGAGGAGGTCCAGAGCGTGCGGGTCGGCAACGCGGTCACGGGTTTCCCCGACAAGGTCAACCTCGCGAACCACGACAACCTGCAGATCGACGTCGCCCTGCCGGCCACGACCCTGGTCGACGACAGCGTGACGGTGCGCCTCTACGGGCTCGACCCGAAGACCAAGAACACTTCCGACATCAACTTCGTCGAGCGCGCCGCGCGCGTGCCGGCGAACGGCGCGCAGACGCTGACCGTCGATTTCGGTGGCGCCCTCGGCACGACGGCCGCGCCGCGCTTCTCGGATGGCACGATCACGCTCGCGGCGCAGCTCAGCCGCGGCTCGCGCAAGAGCGGCTTCGTGCTCGCCCCCGCAGCCAACCGCCCGTCGCTGGATCTCACGCCGCCGAGCCTGACGAGCCTTGGTCCGCCAGTCGGCGCCACGACCGATGAAGTCGTGACGGACCAGGAGGACCTGGTCCTCTCGGGCAGGGCCAGCGAACGGATCGCCGAAGCCAACCTGAGCGCGGGCGCGGGGACCGCCGGGATCTTCGCCGCCGCAGCCGACGGACGCTTCGTCCTGAAGCCGTTGCCGCTCGGGCGGCGGACGAGTCCTCTCGGCTTCCAGCTGAGCCTGCGCGACGCGGCGGGCAACTTCGCGACCGCGACCGCGACGGGCACGGTCGCGCAACGCGGCGTCGTGACCGGATCGGTGGCGGGTGGGACGCTGGTGGTCGAAGCGTATGACGACGCGACCTTGAAGGTCGCCGCCGACGTGACGGTCCTGATCGAGCCGGGGTTGCCGCAGAAGCCGGCCAGCG
>CAZSKV010000115.1:0-1993 GCA_964607495.1 uncultured candidatus Brocadiaceae bacterium | reverse complement strand
CGATGTCGATCGTGCCCCCGACCGTGCCGCGGTAGGAGCTCATCTGGCCGCCGGCGGACAGGAACTCGGCGAGGCTCATGCCGGTCAGGCGCGCGTGCACTTCCGCCTTCTCGCTCGGCGCGTACTCGTAGCGCAGTGCCGGCACGTCGGCGCGCGCGCTCTCGAGGATGCCGCGGTGCAGCCGCAGGCGCAGGGCGTGGAACGCGACGGCTTCCGTGTCGGCCCGGAACCCGGCCGTCAGGTCGACGATCGGGTGATCGAAGACCTCGAAGCGCAGGTCGTGCAGCGTTCCGGTCACGAGCCCGCTCGTGGCGCCGATCTCGGCGTGGTCGACGCTGCAGAGCCCGTGCAGACGCTGCACGTCGGCGCCCAGGCTCATCTGCACATCGACGGCCTCGAAGCGCCCGCTGAAGCGGGTCTCGAAGTCGTCGCGGCCGGCCGGGAAGAACAAGGCGAGCACCAGCTCGTGCACGTGCAGGGTGCCGCGCATGCCGCGGTCGAGATAGGCCTGGCGCAGCGGGCCGGTGAACAGGTTCGCGAGGTTGCGATCCACCGGGAAGGCGTCGGCGGTGACCTTGACCTCGACCAGGTTGCCGTCCTGGCGCTGGCGCACGAGGCCGTCCGTGACCAGCACCTGCGCGCTGCCGATGTTCGCGCTCAGACGGGCGAAGCGCGCCTCGTTGTCGACGGCCACGACCTCGCCGGCCAGCTGGGTCGCAGGGTACGGCAGCACCGCGGCGCGCGAGGTCACGTTCTCCAGACGCAGGCGCAGTTGCTGCCGCGGCTCGGGCTCGCCGGGTTCCTGGCTCAGGCGATGCACGACGTCGACCGTGCCCTCGGGCCGCAGCAGTTCCCAGGTGGCGAGCGAGAAGGTGTTGCTGCGGTCGAGCGCTTCGGCCAGGGGCCGCACGAGCGGCAGTCCGCGCACGATGCTCGTCACGTCGAGGCTGATCGACGTGCCGTCGGTGGTCCCACTGCCGTGCACGAGCAGGCGCGCCGGGGCAGCCGCGGGGCCGCTCACGACCCGGCCGCGCACGAGATCGATCTCGATCTGCGTCTGCTTGCCGGTGCCGTGCAGGATCACCGGGCCGGTCAGCTCGTCGAGGGGCAGAGCCAACGGCTGCACGACCGCGGTCGCGCGGCGCAGGTCGATCCGCGTGTCGTAGGTGAAGAGCTCCTGGCCGCGTGGCCGCCAGAGCACGACCTCGCAGTCGCAGTGGCCGCGCGGCGCGAAGCGCTGCCACACGGCATCGAGGTCCGGGTCGAGCACGCGCAGGGCAGCGTGCAACGGCGGCGTGAACTCGAGGTTCTTGCCGCGCAGGAACAGCTCCGAGCGCAGCGGATCCGGCGCGTCGGGCCGATCGTGGAAGCGGCCGTCGACCTCGATCGTGGCCGCGCCGTGACGGCCCGTGAGGTCGAGCGCGACGCCTTCGCGGCTGCTGATCGCGACCTTGCCGGTGATCGCGTCGATGCGCAGCGGGAAGCCGGCGAAGCTCGCCGAGGCCTCGCGCGGCGCGATCTGCACCAGCACTTCGGGTTCGGCGGCCTCCGGCGTGGAGCGCACGCGGATGTTCGCGTCCGCGCGGCCCACCGGCGCGTACTCGTCCCAGTGCAGCGCGATCTCCGGCTCGAGCTCGCTCAGGGCCGCGCGCAGGTCCGGCGAGAACGGCAGGTTCTTGGCATCGACGTCGATCCAGGTGCCGGTCTCGCCGCCACGGCGGGTCGTGATGCGGCCGTTCACGACCAGCTGGCTCTGCTCCGCCTCGGCGTGCAGGTCGTGGATCGAGATCAGGGTCCCGGGCCGGACCTGCACCTCGCCGTGCAGGTTCGCGAGCGGCCAGGGGAAGCGCACCTTGCGCGCGCCGGCGCGCGGTTCGAACCCCTCGAAGCGCGCGGCAACCCCGCGCAGGTGCAGGTCCAAAGCGAAGTCCGGGTTCTCACCCGGCACGTCGAACCACAGGCGGATCTCGGCGTCCGCCTTGCCACCGTGCGG
>CAZSKV010000114.1:0-2468 GCA_964607495.1 uncultured candidatus Brocadiaceae bacterium | reverse complement strand
GACATGGCTGCTCTGGATGCTGAGGAAGCGGGCCCGCGGCCGCGCGGAACTCATGGCGGGTCTGCGGGAGACCGCGGCGGTAGTCAAACTGCGTGCCGTCTGCGCTAATTGCGGAAAGGCTTGCAGCACAAGGGGTTGATCGGTGCCCTCCGCGGCGGGAGCCAGCGGCCCCGGTCAATCTGGCAGCACGGCTCCCGTCGAGGTCTGCCACTTTGGCCGTCACACGCGGGGCCAGCGTCCGCGCCACAGATAGAGCAGGTAGCCGCCCGCGAGCAGCAGGTTGGCGGCAGCGACCAACCAGAACAGCTGCTCGAGCGTGATGCCGCCTCCCACCGAAGCGAGCACGATCGCAACCGGCAGCAGCACGAGCAGGTAGCCGATCAGGTCGAGCAGCATCGGCGGCAGCATGTTGCCGCTGCCGTGGATGCCCCCCGTCGCGCCGAGCGCGAAGGCGGCGAGCGGCTGCGCGAGCAGCGCGATCCGCAGGTAGCCGGTGCCGGCCGCCACGACCTCGGGTCCGGCATCGGCCACGAAGAGGCGCAGGATCGGCGCGGCGAAGAGTGCGAGCAGAAAGGTCACCAGGAGCCCGAAGCCACCGGCGCAGAGTCCCGCGGCCAGTGCCGCCGCGCGCGCCGCCGCGACGCGCCCCGCACCCAGGGCCCGGCCGCAGAGCGTCGTGCCAACCGAGGCGAAGCCCACCGACGCGAAGAGCACGAGCGTGTCGAGCCGGGTCGTCACGCCGAGCGAGGTGACCGCGGCCTCGCCGGCGACGTCGGCCGCGATGCGCGTCAACGCGATCACGACCGCCGCGCGCACGAACATCTGCACCGACTGCGGCAGGCTGAGCAACAGCAGCTGGCGGAACTCGCCCGGCGGCGGCCGCTGCAGGCGCTCGGCGAACGAGAACCGCAGTCCGTGCTGCCGGCGCGCGAGCCACAGGTAGCCGCAGACCGCGCCGACGCCGCGCGCGGCCACCGTGCCATAGGCCGCGCCGGGCGCGCCGAACGCCGGGATCGCGAGCGCATCCCAGCCGAAGATCAGCAGCAGGTCGAAGCCGACGTTCAGCAGGTTGCTGCCGACCAGCAGCCAGAGCGGCATCATGCTCTCGCCGACCGCGCGCATGTTCGCGGTCGTCTGCATCAGCGCGAACATCGTCAGGCAGCCGAGCTGCGACACCACGAGGTAGTGCACGCCGACACGCCGGGCCTCGCCGGTCACGCCCTGCAGATCGACGCAGGGCGCGGCGATCGCGGCGCCCACGCCACCGAGCAGCAGGCCGAGGCCGAGCATCAGCCATTGCGCGCGCGCCGCGAGCGCGCGGGCGGCCGCATGCTCGCCCGCGCCCAGGCGCTGCGAGATCCGCGCGAGGGCGGCGACCGAGACGCCGTTGCCGAGGATCATCGGCAGGAAGTTGATCGTGGTCGCGACATGGGCCCCGGCGACCGCGGACGGCCCGAGGCGGCCGACGATCACGAGGTCGACCAGGTTGAAGAGCGCCTGCGAGCCGATCCCGAGCGCGAGCGGCAAGCCCTGCCGCAGCACCTGACCGAACTGTTCGCGGAGCGAGGCGCGCACGGGACTACAGGAGCAGCTTCATGCCGCCCTCGGCAACGCCGAAACGGCCGACGGCCCCGGTCTGCTGCAGCACTGCCTCGGCCGCGACCTTGCCGGCGAGCAGATCCTGGTAGGCCTGCAGCACGCGCGCGGCCTCTTGCTGCGACTCGCGCACGAACTCGAGGCGGAAGCGCCGCACGCCGCCCGCCGCGAGCGGCTGCAGCCACGGCGCCGCGCTCTGCAGCGTCGCGTCGAACACGGTGTTGCGGCAGCCGGCGTCGACGATCACGGGATGCACCTGCGCCTTGTGGTCGCGGACCGCGAGCTGGTGCCGTTCGCAGGGCCGGCCGCAGGTGTGGAAGTCGCGGCCCTCGCTCAGGACGTGCGCATAGAGGCAATGCTCGGTGTGGAAGGTCGGAAGCCGATGGTGCACGACCACCGCGAGGCGCTCGGTGGGCATCTGCGCCGCCAGGGCCTGCAACTGCGGCATGTCGAGGTCGTGGGCCGCGGTCACGGTCGCGAGGCCGCGCCGCAGCAGGAAGCGCGCGGTCAGCGAATTGGTGACGTTCAACGAGAAGTCGCCGTGCAGCGCGGGGCCGGTGCCGTCGGGCCAGAGCTCGCGGCAACGCTCGAGCGCGGCCCAGTGCCGGACCAGGATGCCGTCGGGCGCGAGCTTGAACACGCGCTCGTCGAAGCTCTCCTCCCCGGGCTTGCCGACCCGCAGCGTCGCGAGCGTGACCGCGAGCCCATGCGCTCTCGCCCGGGAGAAGGCCTTGGTCAGGCCGACCAGCTCCATCCAGTCCAGTTCGACCTCGGTGCAGCCGGTCGCGATCGCGGCCTCGAGCTGGGCCTCGGTGCGGCACAGCGGCACGCAGCTCACGCAGGGTGGCGCGCCCGCGGCCACCGCGAGGGCG
>CAZSKV010000113.1:0-1831 GCA_964607495.1 uncultured candidatus Brocadiaceae bacterium | reverse complement strand
CCCGCGGCCTGCGACAATCGCCCGACTCACTTCTCGAGGATCTCCACCCTGGACGCTGCCTATCTACATGCCCGGACGCCCGCCGCCTCGCGCGTCGTGTTCTACGCGCGCGAAGGGCAGGCAGGAGTCGAAGCCGCGCTCCCCGAGCTGGCCGGGGCCGGCGCCGAGAACGTCCCGTTCGAGATCCTCTTGGCGACCGACGAAGCCACGCTGCAGCCGATCCATCCGGCCGCGCTCGCCGCCGGCGAGCACGCCCGCGCCGCGCGCACGGTCTGCGCGCTCTGGCGTATCCAGGGTCTGGCGCTGCCCCTCGACAAGGCGCTGCCCCTGCTCGAGCGGCTCGAGCCCACCGCGGACGCCCCGGGACTGCGCGCCCTGATCCTCGCCGCCCGCCTGGCCCTGGCGATGGTCCGGCGCGGTGAGTTCGCCCCGGCCAAGAAGGGCCACATGCGCTTCGTGCCGCACTGGTCGGAACAGGCCGTGCGGTGCCTCTCGGGCATCGCGCGTCTCGTGCCCGAGTCCTTGGTGACCGCCCGCTTCGTCACGCAGGACGATCCCGTGTATGCGATGACGGCGCGCAATCTGCTGGTCAGTTTCTTCGGCCATGCGATCGAGGTGCAGGGCCCGGCCGCGCGGGCCGTGCACCCCGAAGCGCCGTTGCTGCCGCGCGAGTTCTGGCGGCCCAAGCCAGCGCCGATCCTCGAGATCCAGGCCCCGGATCGCGAACTCGAGGAGGGCGTGCCCTGGGGCATCCAGCTGCTCTTCGAACCGGTGCGCGGCCTGCCGCTCTGGTTTCCGCTCGAGCAACTGAAGTCCGATTCCGTGCAACGCGTGTTCTCCGACGCGCTCGTCTACGAGTCGCTCGTCGAGCTCGAGCGTGGACTCGACGACCTCAGCAAGCAGGTGCCGGCGCTGCGTCGTGCCGTCAACATGCACGACGGCCGCGCATCCCTGAATCGGCTGGAGCTCGATCAACTCCTCGACCACATCCCGTTGCTCGAGGGTGTCGGCTTCACGATCCGCCTGCCCGGACTCGAGCGCATGCAGCGCTTGTCGGCGCGCGTCCATCTGGTCGAGCAGAAGTCCTCCGCCTCTGCGCTGCGGCCGTGGTTCGAGTTCAACTGGACCGTGGCGGTCGGCGACCGCCAGCTCTCGGCGGCGGAGTTCGACCAGCTGGTCTCGGCGCGCTCGCCGCTGGTGTTCCTCGACCGCACGCCGGTGCTGCTCTCGCCGAAGGACAGGGAGTCACTGCAGGAGTTCCGGCGCCGGGCGGGCAAGGAAGGCCAGAAGGTCTCGTTCTTCGAGGCGCTGCGGCTCAAGCTCGGCGGCGCCTCGCACCTGCACGGGCTGGCGCTCGAAACGCTGGAGTCCGGTCCTCGCCTCGAGGGCCTGGCGATGAACCTCGAGCGGGCGCGCTCGGTCCAGGACCGCACGATCACGCCGGACTTCGTCGGCAGCCTGCGCCCGTACCAGAGTCGCGGGCATGCCTGGATGTACTTCTTGTTGGATCAGGGCTTCGGCGCGTGCCTGGCCGACGACATGGGTCTCGGCAAGACCGTGCAGGCGATCGCGGTGATCCTCGACTGGCGCCAGGATCCGCGCCGGCGTGGGCCGGTGTTGCTGGTCTGTCCGGTCTCGGTGCTCGGGAACTGGCGGCGCGAGATCCATCGCTTCTCGCCCGGGTTGCGCGTGATCCTGCACCACGGCAAGGGCCGGGCGAAGACCGACGCCGAGTTCCAGCTCGTGATGGACTCGAGCGACGTGATCCTGACGAGCTACAACCTGCTCCAGCGGGACGAGAACCTGCTGCTGCCGCGGAACTTCGAGGGCG
>CAZSKV010000112.1:0-2636 GCA_964607495.1 uncultured candidatus Brocadiaceae bacterium | reverse complement strand
CAGGCGCTGCACGATGCCGGGTCGGGACCGGACGAAGTCGACTTCGTGAACGCGCACGGCACCGGGACGCCGCTCAACGACGCCGCGGAGGCGCATGCCCTCGCGGCGGCCCTGTCCGGACGGCGCGTGCCGCTGACCTCGACCAAGAGCCTGGTCGGGCACCTGCTCGGCGCCGCCGGTGCCCTCGAAGCAGTCGTGACCGTGCTCTGTCTGCGCGCTGGGCTCGTGCACCCGACGGCCGGCGAAGGGCCGGTCGAACCCGGCGTGGACCTCGTCGTCGGGGCCCCGCGCAAGCTCGCGCGCGCGCGCACCGCGCTCTCGACCAACCTCGCGTTCGGTGGCGCCAACTCCGCGCTCCTGTTCCGGAGCACCGGCCCATGAGCGTGGTCGTGACCGGAATCGGCACCCTGGGCGCGTTCGGGATCGGACTCGGGGCCCTACGCGCAGCCCTCGCGCGCGGCGCAGCCCCCTTGACCCCCGTGGACCGCAGCGGCGGTTTCCATCGCAAGGGTGGCGCCAGGTCGGCCGCACTCTGCACGGGGCTCGACCTGACGCCGTGGGTCACGGCGGCCCAGTCGCGGCGGATGAGCGCCGCATCGCGCATGGCGGTCGCGGCGGCGCACATGGCCGTCGCCGAGTCGCCCCTTGCCGCCGGAGAGACCAGCGTCGACATCGCGACGGCGTTCGGCCCCGCCCAGTTCACGGAACGGCTCGTGCGCGAGTTCCAACAGGGGGATCCGCAGCTCTGCTCGCCGTTCCTGTTCACCGACTGCGTCGCCAACGCCCCGGCCGGCCAGATCGCGCTCGCGCTCGCCGCCAAGGGTGCGAACACGACCTGGTGCCAGCGCGAGGCCGGCCAGGTGCTGGCCCTGCTCGGCGCGGTCGCGCAGCTGCGGCGCGGTGCGGCGCGCGCCCTGTGTGGCGTGGTCGACGAGATGCCGCCGGTCGTGCACGCGATCCTCGACCGCTTCGGTGTCCTGGCGCGCGCCGGGCAGGATGGGCGCGAGCTCGCGCGCCCGTTCGCGGCGGGGCGCACGGGCTTCGTCGCCGGCGAGGGGGCCACCGTGCTGGCGCTGGCGCCGGCAGGCCCCGGCCTGGTGCGCGTGCTCGGCGGGGGCCGGGCCTTCGATCCGGGGGCCGGGCCGGCGACCTTCGGCGCGGATGCGGCCGGGATCGCGCAGGCGTTCCGGACCCGGCTCGGAGAGGCCGGCGTGGCCCTGGCCAGTCTCGATGCCGTGGTCGCGTCGGCTTCGGGATCACCGGCGGGGGACCGCTACGAGGCGGAGGTGCTCGCGCATCTCTTCGGCCGCGCATTGCCGCCGCTGCTCGTGCCGAAGGCCGTGGTCGGGGAGTATGGTGGCGGCGTGCTCGCCACGGCTGTCGTTGCCCTCCAGGGTGCCGAGTTCGCACTGCCCGCCGGGTTCGGGTCCGTCGACCCGGGGCTCGGTCTGTGTCCCTTCGCCGGCCCCCTGCTCGCCAACCGCGTCCTCGTGACCCAGTTCGCCGTCGGCGGCGCCTGCGCGTTCGCAGTCCTGGAGGCCGCGTGATCGGCGCGATCATCCCGGCCTTCGACGCCGAGTCGTCGGTCGGCGACATCGTGCGCCGTACCCGGAACCTCATCGAACAGGTGCTGGTCGTCGACGACGGCTCGCGCGACCGGACGGCCGAGGCCGCGCGTGCCGCGGGAGCCCGCGTGATCGTGCATCCGCACAACCGTGGCAAGGGTTGCGCGCTGCACACCGGCTTCGACGACCTCTTCGCCCGCGGCTGCACGGAGGTCGTCACGCTCGATGCCGACGGCCAGCACCTGCCGGAAGAGATCCCGAAGTTGCGCGGTGCGCGCGCCCAGGGGGCCGACCTCGTGCTCGGCAGCCGCTCCGCCCTCTTCGCGCAGATGTGCGGCCGGCGGCGGCTCGCGAACCAGATGAGTTCGCGCATGATCTCGTTCGCGGCCGGGCAGGCGCTCGAGGACGTGCAGACCGGATTCCGGCTCTACACGCAAGCGCTGATCGCCGCGACCGGCTTTCCCGAACACCGTTTCGAGGCCGAGAGCGCGGTGGTCGTGCGCGCGGTCCGCCTGGGCTTCAAGGTGCTGCTCGTCCCGATCGAGCTCGGGTTCGCCGACGGCCGCTGCACGAGTCACTACCGCCCGATCGTCGACAGCGTGCGCATCGCGTGCGCCGTGACCAGGGCGCGCTTCGAGTTCCTCGGATGACGGAGCTCGTGCTCGTGACCGGCGGCAGCCGCGGCATCGGCCGCGCGATCGTCGAGATGCTGGCCGCGCGCGCGCACGCGGTGGCGTTCACCTACGCGCAGGACCAGGCGGCTGCGGAGGTCGTCGTCGCCGCGACGGCGGGGCGCGCCCGCGCCCATCGACTCGACCTGCGTGATCGCGCAGCGCCGAGCCGGCTCGTGCGCGAACTCGAGGCGGGAGAGACTGCAGTCACCGGGTTGGTCAACAACGCCGGTTCGCGCCGGGACGGCCTCCTGGCGCTGACCAGCGACGCGGAATGGGACGAGACGCTGGAGATCGACCTCTCCGGACCGTTCCGGATGTGCCGCGCGGTGCTGCCGGGGATGCTGCGCCGCCGCCGGGGTGCGATCGTCAACGTCGCGTCGCTGTCGGCGCTGCGCGG
>CAZSKV010000111.1:0-4490 GCA_964607495.1 uncultured candidatus Brocadiaceae bacterium | reverse complement strand
CCTTCCCGAACACGGCAGTCAAGCAGCCAGGGCCGATGATAGTCACAAGCGAAAGTAGGTCGGTGCCGGAGTATCTACTTCCTCCCCTCTTTGCAACCTCGCGCGCATCGAGGGTGAGCCAGTTCAGCTCCCCTCGCCACTTCACCAGCCTGCTCCGCCTGCACGCGCGAGACCGCGCACGGTCTCGCTGAGCAATGCCACCCCGTAGCCGGTCCCGCGATCGGCGCGGTTCGCTGGCCCGGCGAGGTCCACGTGGCCCCAGCGCACGTCTTGGTCCTCGATGTGCCAATGAATGAACTGCGCGGCACAGCTGGTCTGGGCGTTGTTGCGGTTCTTGACGGAGTTGCGCATGTCCGCGACCGGACTCTTGAACTCCTGCTTGTAGAGCTCTGGCGCAAAGAGCAGCGGGTGCGTGAGGTCTCCCGTGGTGCGTCCGGCCTCTACCAGGACGCGCTCGAGGCGGGCATCGTTCGCGACGACTGCGGCGTGGACTTCGCCGGTCGCGACCAGCTGGGCGCCCGTGAGCGTTGCGGCGTCCAGGATCGTCTTGGCGCCGAGAATCCGGGCGGCATAGCTCACACCGTCGGCCAGCAGGAGCCTGCCCTCGGCGTCGGTGTTGTTGATCTCGACCGTCTTGCCGGAGTGCAGCTGCAGGATGTCGTCCGGCTTGTAGGCGCGCGGGCCGATCGCGTTCTCTGCCAGGCAGAGCACGAGGGAGAGCGGGCCCGCATGGCGCTCACGGGTCAGCACCCGGAAGGCGCCGAGCACGGCGGCCGCCCCTCCCATGTCGGCTTTCATGGTTTCCATCATGCCCCTGGCCTTCAGGTGCAATCCTCCTGTGTCGTAGGTGATGCCCTTGCCTACCAGGGCGATGCGCGGAGCGCGCTTGCGGCTGCCCTGCCACTGGGCGACGAGCATGCGCGGCGGCACGAGAGCGCAGCGGCCGACGGCGTGGATCCCACCCAGCCCGGCCGCGAGCAGCGCATTGCCCCGGATCTCGCGAATCCGGACCCCCGCAATGCCGCGAAGCTGCCGCCGCGCCTCCGTGGCGAGCGCTGCGGGGTGCAGCTCGGTAGGAGGCATGTCGACGAGGCGGGCAGCCTGGCGCGCCGCTTCCACAGTGAGCACGACCTCCGCCGGGACGGAGCGGGGTCGACCACGCGGGTCGATCGGAAGGACCGTGATGCGCGCGGGCAGTGACTCCGCCGTGCGGCGTGAGAAGTACGGAAACGCCCGCCCGATCGCGTTCAGGATCGGCAGCAGGTGGGCCGGTTCCTCCACGATCACGACGATGGCCGCGCCGTCACGGAGCTTCGCATCGCTCGTCTGCCGGAACACCGCCTCGGGTCTGGCCGGGCAGTTGTGTCGGGAGACGGAGTCTGGCAGGGCTGCAACCAGGAGCCGGGCAGGCTTGCCTGCGCAGAGCGAGGCCGCCGTGGCGCCTGCATCCCCTGGCTTCAGTCCTGCCGCCAAGCGCTGGGCCAGCTGGTCCGTTGCGTTGCCGAAGAGCGCGGGCAACCGCGTGCGCGTCAGGCACTGCGCTGGCCCCAAGAGGAGGACGGTCTCGGCGGCGAGCAGGACGTTTCGGCCCGTCGTGTAGCGTAGCTCGGTCACGGGCGCAGTATGCCCGCGCCGCGAGAGTCACTGCACGACGAAAAACCGCCCTGGGGGCAGCGACAAAGCCGGCGCCTGGAGGCCGGGGTCGGGCACGACGGCGAGTTGCATGAACCAGGGAGGCGTCCCCAGCAAGGCTGGATCGTTCGGGATCGACAGGGGGAGCGTCTGCTGCAGGCGCACCACGGCGGGGATCCCGAGCAGAGTGTTGTAATCGGCGTAGATCCGGATGGCCCCGACATCGGTCGGATAGAACGCGAGCTGTCCGAGCAACCAGATTCCGGCGAGTCCCTGCGGCAAGTCGGCCTTGAGCGTCACGGCGGCGCCGAGACCGACCTGACGGGGTGTGAGGTCCGCGGAGCCGAGCTGAGCCGCGGGCAGGGAGCCGGATGCCTGCACGAACTGACCCAGCGAGAGGCCGCCGAGATGGCAACCCTGGATCAGGATCGAAGCGGCGCTGGTCCCGATCGCCGATCCGCCGAGGAACCGCGATCCATCGATCTGGATCCCGGCCGCGCCGGTCGTCTGCATCGCGACCGTGTCGAAGATCGATTCGGCGATCGTCAGGCCCGCGCCGACGGTCCCGAGCGTCCAGTTGCCAGCCTTCGCACGCAGGTTCTCGCACGTGATCTGCGAAACGTTGCCGCCGCCGAGCACACGCACGTCGCCCGCGGTCCGGCTGTCGAGGATCTTGATCGTGGCCTGGCCGCCGAGGGGGCCGACATCCAGCGCAGCCTGGGTGCCGTCGACGTCGAGCATCCGCAACGAAACCTGGTCGTGGGCGCTCGGATGCCCCTGGAGCTGCAGCCCGAGCTGGCCACCGGTCATTGCGAGGTGGCGGGCGTCGATCACCAGTTGGCGGCTCGCGCTCGGAGATGGGCGCAGGATCGCGCAGCCGAGCCCCGTGCCCCTGGTCTCGAGGTTGAAGAGGTCGAAGTCGGTGCGTCCGCCCTCGCCCATGTTCACGACGAGCCCGACGTTGCCACCGATCCACAGATCGTCCGCGAGGTCGATGCTGCCTGTCCGGTCCTTGCCGAGATCGTCGATCTGGACCCCGACGGGTAGGTTCGAGAACGTGCAGCGCTCGATGCGGATGCGCGTGCGCCCCGACGCGGTCGGTGCCGAGCAGGAGACTCCGAACTGGGACAGGGCCGCGAATTGCACGTCCTGGATCAGCGTCCCATAGGTGTTGTTGTCCTGGACGACCGCGATCCCGTACTGGCCGTTGCGGATCACGAGGCCGCGGAAATCGTTCAGCACGTTCGAGACGCAGCGGAAGCCCTGGTAGCCGTTCAGATCGATCGTCGGCCGGTTGCCCCCCGTGTTGGAGATCACGAACCCGTGGTAGGTGTCGGCGATGATCTCGAGGTCCCGTTCGAGGGTGATCTTCGGCACCCTGAACCAGTCGATGGCTGCGAACGCGATGTCCCCGAAGCCGTTGATCTGCTGCTGTTCGGCCTGAGAGAGTTGCGTGACCTGCAACGTGCCGTTGTTCAGCAGGATGGCCTCGTTCAGGGACAGGAAGTTGTCACCAACGAGGCCATGCGATCGCGGGTCGTTGACCATGCCCTGCGCGTGAGCCGGCCCAGGCCCCTGGGCGATCGCGGGGGCGGCCAAGGTGGCCAGCAGGACCAGGGATGCCGACGTCTTGGGTGCGGGGCGTGCCATCAATGCACGGAGTTGGCAGGTGGGGGGGCGGGCGGGGACGTCAGAACTATAGCCCGGCCTCCATGCCGAGGGCGTCTCCAGGACGGCCCGGTGCCAGGGAGCCGGGCGGGGGGGCCGCCCTGGCCGTTGCACCGGCGGACGCCGGCAAGGTCGCGCGGCTCACGTGCCTGGTCGGCGCATGAGCGAGGCCAGGACCCCGGTCGCGAGGAAGCCGACGATCAGGCCGAGCGAGACCGGTGTCGGGATCTTGTAGTGGTTCGCGAGGATCATCTTGACGCCGACGAACGCGAGCACGAACACGAGGCTGGTCTGGATGTGGCGGAACCGGTCCAGCAGGGCAACGACCGCGAAGAAGAGGGAACGGAGGCTGAGGATCGCAAACACATTCGACGTGAACACGAGGAACGTGTCGTCGGTGATGGCGATCACCGCCGGGATCGAATCGACCGCGAACATGACGTCCATCCCCTCGACGACGAGCAGTACGAGGAAGAGCGGTGTCATCGCCCGCCTGCCCGCCTCGAGGACGAAGAATCGCTGGCCGTGGTAGTCGGCCGTCACCGGGTAGGCGCGGCGGGCCAGACGGACGAGGATGTTCTGCTGCGGGTCCACGTCCTCGTCGTCCTTCTTCAACAGCAACTTGATCGCCGTGTAGATCAGGAACGCGCCGAACACGTAGGTCGACCAGTGGATCGCATGGATCACCGCCGTGCCGACTCCGATCATCACTCCGCGCATCACGAGGGCCCCGAGCACCCCCCAGAAGAGCACGCGGTGCTGGTAGAGCGGCGGCACCTTGAACGAGCGGAACACCAGCGCGATCACGAAGATGTTGTCGACGGAGAGCGATTGCTCGATCAGCCAGCAGGCGAAGAAGAGCATGGCCGCCTCGGAGCCACCCATGCGGCTGCCGACCGTCTCGCCGACGCCGAGCCACTTGTACTCGTAGAGGAAGTAGACGAGCACGTTGAACGCGAGGGCCAGCACCGCGCAGAGCGAAGTCCAGACGATCGCCTCGCGAAAGCGGATCACCCGCGCTTCCCGGTGCAGCACACCGAGGTCGATCGCGAGCATGACCAGCACGAAGGCGATGAAGCCGATCCAAACGAGGGCAGTCACGGGTCGCGCAGCGAAGCAGAGCGCCGGCCCGAATGCCAGCGAACATGGGTCGGTGCCGGGTACCGACGGCGCCCTGGTGGTGCGGCGGG
>CAZSKV010000110.1:0-5065 GCA_964607495.1 uncultured candidatus Brocadiaceae bacterium | reverse complement strand
GGCCTGGCCTTCGATCCCGCCTACAAGAGCAACGGCTACTTCTACATCCACTACGTGACGCCGACACCGCGCTACATGGTCGTGTCGCGGTTCACGGTCAGTGCGAGCAATCCGGACGCGGCCGATCCGGCGAGCGAGAAGATCCTGCTGCGTGAGTCCGACCCCTACTCCAACCACAACGGTGGCTGGATCGACTTCGGCCCCGACAACAAGCTCTACGTGACCTTCGGGGACGGCGGCAGTGGCGGCGATCCGCTGCTGAACGGCCAGAACATGAACACCGTGCTGGCCAAGATCCTGCGCATCGACCCGCACACGACGACCGGGGCGCTGCCGTACGGGATCCCGCGCGACAATCCCTTCGTCGGCCGGCCGAACACACGCGAGGAGATCTGGTGCCTCGGGATGCGCAACCCGTGGCGATGTTCGTTCGATCGCAGCACGGGGGAACTCTGGTGCGGTGACGTCGGCCAGGGCGCGCGCGAGGAAGTCGACCTGATCCGCAAGGGCGGCAACTTCGCGTGGAACGTCTATGAAGGGAACGCGGTCTACCGCAATCCCAACAACCTGCCGCCTTCCCAGTTCGACATGCCGGTGATCGACTACGACACCACGCAAGGACGCTGCGTGATCGGCGGCTACGTCTATCGCGGCAGCAAGTGGCCGCAGCTGCGCGGACTCTATTTCTACGGCGACTACAGCTCGGGCCGGATCTGGGCGATGCTCGCGCCGGGCGGCAAGTTCGTGAGCAGCACCCTGGTCGGCACGCTGGCTTCGATCTGCTCGTTCGGCGAGGACCAGGGCGGCGAACTCTTCCTCGTGTCGCTCTCGGGTGGGATCTGGCGGCTGGAACCGAACACCGTGACCACACCGCCCTTTCCCGAACGCCTGAGCGAGACCGGCCTCTTCGAGGACACCGCGACGCTGCGCGAGGCGCCGGGCCTGCTCGCCTACGAGCTCAACCACTCACTCTGGTCCGACCACGCCGAGAAGCGGCGCTGGCTCGGGATGCCGGCCGGCGGCAAGATCGGTTTCGCTGCGACCGCGGCGTGGACGCTGCCGAAGGGCTCGGTCCTGGTCAAGCACTTCGAGATGCAGATGCGCCTGGGCGACCCCGCGAGCACGAAGCGGCTCGAGACGCGCGTGCTCGTGCACGAGGCGCACGGTTGGGCCGGCTACACCTACCGCTGGAACAGCCAGCAGACCGACGCCCTGCTGATCGACGGGCGCGAGAGCGAATCGCTCGTGGTGCGCGATCAGAACAACACGGTCGTGCGCACGCAGACCTGGTCCTATCCGAGCCGCACGGACTGTCTGCAATGCCACACCGAAGCCGAGGGCCGTGTGCTCGGCCCACGCACGCGCCAGCTCAACCGCGACGTCGCCCTCGGGCAGTGGCGCGGCAACCAGCTCGAGCTCTGGAACCAGATGGGGATCTTCGACCGCGACATCGGCAGCTCCCAGCAATACGAGCAGTACGCGGCGATCGACGACAGCAAGCGTCCGCTCCGGGAGCGCGCACGCGCCTACCTCGCGGTGAACTGCGCACTCTGCCACCAGAAGAACGGCACGGCCCCGACCGGCGTCGATCTGCGCTACGACGTCCCCGACGCCCAGATGAACGCCTTCGACGTGCGCCCGACCGCCGGCGACCTCGGCCTGATCGACGCGCACGTGATCAAGACCGACGTGCGGGAGTCGAGCGTGCTCTGGGAACGGATGCGCCGCCTCGACCAGCACCGGATGCCGGCCCTCGGCAGCAACGTCGTCGATCCGCAGGGTGTCGCCCTCCTCGGAGCGTGGATCGGCACGCCCTTCACGAGCTTTGGCGCCAGCTGCGGTGGCACGCTCGGGGCGGCGCCGGCCGCGCAACCGCGACTGGGCACGAACTTCCAGCTCGAGGCCCGCGGTCTGCAGGCCAGCGCGCCGACGGCGTTGTTGCTCGGCGCCTCGAACACGAATTGGGGCAGCTTCCAACTGCCGCTCGACCTGACGTTCCTGGGCATGAACGGCTGCTTCCTGCTGGTCAGCGCCGAAGCGAGCGACGGCACGCAGGCGAACCAAGGTGTGGCCACGTTCTCGATCGCCGTGCCGAACAACCCGGGGCTGCTGCAGCAACGGTTCTACGTGCAGGCCTTCGCGCAGGACGCCACGGCGAACCTGCTGGGGGTCACCGCGACGAACGCCGGCGCCGTGATCGTCGTGCGCTGACAGGTATCCTGCGCCCTGCCATGCGAACGCTCCTCCTCGCGGCCGGCCTCGCGGCGCCGCTCTGCGCCCAGGGCACTCCCGCCAACGGTCCACGGGCCGTCGATCCTGGCTGGCACGCGATCGTGCACGCCACGTTGATCCCCCGCCCCGGCGAGAAGATCGCCAATGCGACGGTCGTGATCCGCGACGGCAGGATCGCGGCCGTGGGTCAGGGCCTCGCCGCGCCCGCGGGGGCGCGCGTCTGGGAGGCGGACGGGCTCTTCGTCCATGCCGGCTTCCTCGATGGCCATGTGCCGGTCGAGACACCGAAGCCGGACCGGCAGGCCGCGGACACGCACTGGAACGCGCGCGTGCTGCCGAATCGCGATGTGCTCTCGGGTCCTGGCCCCGACCCGAAGCTGCGCAGCGACCTGCGGCGGCTCGGCTTCACGGCGGCAGCACTCGCACCCAAGGACGGGATCTTCCGCGGCACCGGGGCGATCGTCGCGCTGGTCGAACCGGACGAGCTGACGGGCAGACGGTTCGTCCCGCTGCGCGAGCGGGCCTTCCAGGCGCTCGCGCTCGAGTTCGGCGGCGAGTACCCGAACTCCCTGATGGGCGCGATCGCCGTCGTGCGCCAGACGCTGCACGATGCGGCAGCCGACCTGCCCCAGGCGCGCGCGTTGCGGGGCAACACACCCTTTCTCGGTGACGTCAGCGACGAGCTCGATGCCCTGCGCCTCGCGAAGATCGCGCGCGAGTTCAACCGGCCCTGTGTGCTGGTCGGCAGCGGCTTCGAGTTCCGCCGCCTGCAAGCGATCCGTGAGGACGGCTGCCCGCTCGTGGTTCCGGTCGCGTTCCCCGACGCTCCCGACGTGCAGTCGATCGCCGAAGCCGAATGGACCTCGCTGCGGGAACTCATGACCTGGGAGCAGGCGCCGACCAATCCACGCCGGCTCGCGGCGGGCGGCAACCTGCTGGCGTGGACCAGCGACCGGCTGAAGTCGCGCAGCGAGTTCTGGCGGAACTTGCGCAAGGCGGTGCAGCACGGGCTCCCCGAGGCCCGCGCGCTCGCGATGCTGACGATCGAGGCGGCCAGGATCTTCGGCGTCGACGCCGAGTTCGGCACCGTCGAGGCCGGCAAGCGCGCACATCTCGTCGTCTGCGACGGACCGCTTTTCGCCGAGTCGACGCGGATCCGCGACGTCTGGGTCGAAGGCCGCCGCTTCGCGATCGAGCCGGCGCCCGAGACGGCGCTGGCTGGCAGGTGGCAGGCGAGCTTCGCGGCGCCGCTCGCGCGCGACGCAACCCTGACGATCGACCGGGCGCACGCGGTCACGCTCGTGGTGGGCGACAAGAAGGCCAGCGCGCGCAACGCGAAGACGACCGGCACGCGGCTCGACTTCCTGGTCGACGGCGAGGTCTTCGCGAGCGAGGGTGTCTACGCGCTGCAGGTCACTCCGGAGCGGGAGCAGCTCTTCGGCCGCGGGGTCACGCCCAACGGCCAGCACTTCACGTGGACCGCGCAGCGGCTCGCGCCGGCCGAGCCGGAGAGCCGGCCGGACCGCGGCAAGGAAGCCGTCGCGCTGCCACCCGAGGAGCTGACGTTGCCGTTCGGTCCGTACGGCCTGACCGCGATCCCGCCGCAGGAGGATCTCGTGCTCGACCACGTGACGCTGTGGACCAGTGCCGGCGCCGGGATCGTCGCGGACGGCGCTCTCGTGGTCGCGAAGGGCAAGATCGTCTACGCCGGGCCGGCCAAGGACGCACCGCGGCCGCCCGGCGTGCGCGTGGTCGACGCCGCCGGCAAGCACGTGACGCCGGGCCTGATCGACTGCCACAGCCACACCGGCATCAGCAAGGGTCTCAACGAAGGCGGTCAGGCGGTGACGGCCGAGGTGCGCATCGCGGACGTGGTCGATCCCGATGCAGTCGGGTTCTACCGCGAGCTCGCGGGCGGCGTGACCACGGTCAACCAGCTGCACGGTTCCGCGAACCCGATCGGCGGCCAGAATCACGTGGTCAAGCTGCGCTGGGGCGTGACGCGCCCCGAGCAGATGCACCTCGACGGCGCTCCCGCCGGCATCAAGTTCGCACTCGGCGAGAACGTGAAGGGTGGCACGCAGGGTGGCACGCGCTATCCGCAGACGCGCATGGGCGTCGAAGCGCTGCTGCGCGACCGCTTCCACGCCGCGCGCGAGTACTCGCGCACGGAACGGGTCGACCTCGAGCTCGAAGCCCTGCAGGAAGTGCTGCAGGGCAAGCGCCTCGTGCACTGCCACAGCTACCGCCAGGACGAGATCCTGATGCTCTGCCGCGTCGCGCGCGATTTCGGCTTCAAGATCGGCACGTTCCAACACGTGCTCGAGGGCTACAAGGTTGCCGACGCGATCCGGGAGCACGCGATCGGGGCCTCGAGCTTCTCCGACTGGTGGGCCTACAAGGTCGAGGCCTACGACGCGATCCCGTACAACGGCGCCTTGATGCACGCGAAGGGCGTCAACGTCTCCTTCAACAGCGACAGCGATCAGGTCGCGCGGCATCTGAACACCGAGGCCAGCAAGGCCGTGCGCTATGGCGGGGTTCCGCCCGCGGAGGCGCTGGGCTTCGTGAGCCGCAACGCCGCGATCCAGCTCGGCATCGACGGCAGCGTCGGCGCACTCGAGGCCGGCAAGGACGCGGACTTCGCGATCTGGTCCGGCGATCCGCTCTCGACCTACACGCGCTGCCTCGCGACCTGGATCGACGGGCGCGAGTACTTCTCGATCGGCCGCGACGCCGCGCTGCGCAGCCGGATCGACAGCGAGAAGCGCCGGCTGGTGCAGAAGGTGCTCAAGGCCCCGAAGGAGCAGCGCGCGCCGGGTGCTGACAGCAA
>CAZSKV010000109.1:0-2933 GCA_964607495.1 uncultured candidatus Brocadiaceae bacterium | reverse complement strand
AGCGGCGGCAGCGGCAGCGGATTCGCGATCCGTTGCAGGCCGACGAAGAGGTAGAGCTGCTGGCCGGCCTTGTCGAGGTTCTGCAGGCTGCTGCGCGTGGCCGGGTCGGCGAAGAACATCGGCGGCTGCACGTGCAGGTCGAACGAGCCCGTCGCGTTGCCCCACTCGCGCACGCAGACCCAGTGTTCGCCGGCAGCCAGCATCGCGCCGTCGAAGGGATCGAGGCTGCCGCGCGCGTCCTCGTTGAAGAGCACCGCGAGGCCCTTCGGATCGAGCACGGAGAGCGTGCCGTCGAAGCCGTTGGTCGAGGTGTCGACCACGTAGGCCTCGAGCGGGTTCGGGGTGCCGATCTGGACCTTGAAGGTCGCGGTGTCACCCGAGGTCAGGATCGAGCTCGCGGTGCGGCCGAAGGTCGCGCTGCTCGCGGTGACCGCCAGGTTGCAGGTCGCGGTGAGGCCGTAGGCGCCGAAGTCGCCGTAGTACGGCGTGACGACCAGGTAGTAGGTGCCGGCCGGCAACGAGGCGTCGAGCAGCGACAGCGACGAGTTGATGTCCTCGTCGTTCCAGAGCGCGAGGTTCAACTTCGCGTCGTAGACGTAGAGCACCGTGTCGTTGACCGGCGACGAGGCGCCACCCGAGAGCTGCAGATGGATCCGCGCGGGCGCGGCGAGCACGAGTTTGTAGAGATCCCAGCTCTCCTCGCCGAGCAGGTTGCCGTTCGCGGTGGTCGCACAGGGCGCGGCCGGCAGCGCGCTCGACGTGATGTCGACCCTGAAGTTGAAGGTGCCGGGAGTGCCGTAGAGCTCCGCGAAGCTCAGCGCATAGATGCCGCTCGGCAGGTGGCCGACGAAACCCGGGTCGGTGCCCGCACTGGTGTCGTCGATCAGCGCGTAGCGGGCGCCGGTCTGCGTGCGCACCGAGAGGACCATGTCCAGCGTGCCGCCGCTGACCGTGACCTTGACCAGGGAGTCCCCGGGCACGATCAGGCGCCAGGCGGGATCGAAGGCGCCGGAGACAGTGCCGTTGATCGTCGTGCTCGGGACGACGACCGGCAGCACGCTGGCCGTGGTCGCGACGTTCAGCACGTAGCTGCCGCTCGAGCCGGCGACGGAGCCGACGTGCAGGTGGTAGACGCCCGCTGTCAGGTGCACGCCCAGCGCCGGGTAGAAGCCCGTCCCGGAGTCGTCGTTGTAGGCGATGTCCTTGCCCACGGCGTCGGTCAGGCGCAGGTCGGGGTCGAGGACCGGGCCGCTGGTGCCGGCGGCCACGTTCGCCTGGACGACCATGTCGGAACCGACCACGATGCGGTAGACGTCGACGTCGGAGCCGGTCGCGAGCACGCCATTGGCGCTGGTCTGCGCGCCGAGGACGTCGGCCCAGCCCACCGAGTCGTTGTGCTCGGTCTCGGCGATCGCGGCGGTCGGGGCCGCACCGCCGGCCGGCAGCACCGGCGCGGTGAACGGCACCTGCCGCGGCACGCCGCGCAGGCGGTCGCGCGCGGCCAGCGAGCGCCAGGCGCGCTTGGCCTGCACGCGGTCGGCCGGCGTCCGCAGCAGGCCGTCGCGGGCGGCGTCGGTCAGGAAGTGCCCGAGCGCGACCTTCTCGCGCAGCGGGTACTTGGCGCGCAGGTAGGACGCGAAGGCATCCTGGGCGGTCAGCGACAGCGAGACGTTGGCGAGCAGCAGGCCCGCAGCGCACACGGGGAGGAGCTTCTTACGCATGGAGGGATGTCTTGGGAGGGACGGCCCCACTCTGCCATCGACGCCCGAGGCGTCAAGCCGCGCCGATGTCCCGTTTCAGCCCTTCCGCGGCAGGAGCTTGGCGAGGGCCGCTGCCAAGGGACTCGGCACCTCACGTTCGGGCTGCCGCGCCGGCGCCACGGCCGCGCCGCCCCGGCGCGCCCCTGGGGCCTGCGCATCGCGGCTCGTGTCGGTCAGCTTCATGGTCAGGGCGATGCGCTGGCGCTCGGTGTCCACGGCGAGCACCTTGACCTGGACGACGTCGCCGGCCTTGACCACTTCGCGCGGGTCCGTGACGAACTTGTGCGAGAGCGCCGAGATGTGCACGAGGCCGTCCTGGTGCACGCCGATGTCGACGAACGCGCCGAAGTTGGTCACGTTGGTCACGACGCCTTCGAGCACCATGTCGGGCTTCAGGTCCGCGAGCGTCTCGACGCCCTCCTGGAACTTCGCGGTCTTGAACTCCGGCCGTGGATCGCGTCCGGGCTTCTCCAGCTCCTGCAGGATGTCCTGCACGGTCGGCAGGCCGAAGGTCGCATCCGCGAAGTCCGCGGCCTGCAGCCCGCGCAGCAGCGCCGGCTTGCCGAGCACTTCGCGCAGCGGCCGGCCGGTCCGTGCGAGGATGCGTTCGACCACCGGGTAGGCCTCCGGGTGCACGGCCGAGGCGTCGAGCGGGTTGCTGCCGCCCTGGATGCGCAGGAAACCCGCGCAGAGCTCGAAGGTCTTCGGCCCCAGGCGCGGCACGCCGAGCAGGGCCTGGCGCGCGCCGAACGCGCCGTGCGCATCGCGGTGCGCGACGATGTTGCGGGCCAGCGTCTCGTTGAGTCCTGACACGCGCGCGAGCAGCGGCACCGAAGCGAGGTTCACGTCGACCCCGACCGCGTTCACGCAGTCCTCGACGACGGCGTCGAGCGTGCGCGCGAGCTGTCCCTGGTCGACGTCGTGCTGGTACTGGCCGACACCGAGCGCGTTCGGCTCGATCTTCACGAGCTCCGCGAGCGGATCCTGCAGGCGCCGCGCGATCGACACCGCGCCGCGCAGCGACACGTCGAGCTCGGGGAACTCGCGGCTCGCGAACTCGCTCGCCGAGTAGACCGACGCGCCGGCCTCGGAGACGACCAGCTTGTCGAGCTTCTTCCCGGGGAGGTGCTTCACGAGCTCGACCACGAGCCGGTCGGTCTCGCGTGAAGCCGT